>JAJVIA010000080.1:25038-26994 GCA_022072245.1 Anaerolineae bacterium | reverse complement strand
CGCAAAAGAAATAGAACTGCCGCACGCAAATTTTAGCGTGCGGCAGTTTTTTGGTTTTTCCTTTTTACTCCGTGCCTTTTGCATTGACATCATGCTAACGCTACAATAGAATATCGCCCATGCAGTTTCAGCCATTTGCAGCATTCCTGTCGGATTGGTCTTGACAGTTTGCGCTGCCGCGTTATACTCGGAATGAAAATTTCAGATAGTGAAACGAAAGCCAAATGAAACAAAAATTCATGGAACGACGCGGGCGCATTCAGGACCTCGACCGCACATTTGATTTGGAATTTTGGCAGGCGCAATCTCCGCAAGCGCGTTTTGATGCCGTGTGGGAACTCGTAGTTCATGCAAACCGGGTAAAAGGCAACAATGTTCGTCAACTCCGACTACACAGAACTGTTGAAACTTTTCAACGCCAACGGCGTGCGGTACCTCGTCATCGGCGGTTACGCCGTCGTGCAGTACACTGAACCCCGTTTTACCAAAGACCTTGACTTGTGGGTGAGCGCCGACCCCAAAAATGCAAGGTTCGTGTTCACCGCCTTGCGCGAATTTGGCGCGCCGCTTGCGGGAATGACCGAAAGCGATTTCAGTGAGGAAGGCTATTTTTACCAAATGGGTGTGCCACCCGTGCGTGTTGACATTCTCATGGGTATTCCCGGTGTCGAATTTGAACAGGCATGGCAGAATCGCGTGCAGATTGATTTCGATGGGCTTGCAGTCATGTTTATTTCCAAGTCTGATTTGATTTCTTCAAAACTCGCGGCAGGACGCTCGCAAGATTTGAAAGATGCCAAATCCCTTTCCAAGCCATCAAAACCATCCCCAAAAAAACAAACGCTCGGCGGGAAACAAAGCGGTTCGCGACAGTAAATCAACCGGGCTTTTTATCTGTTGTGTGAATAGACAAGAAAATGCCGCGCGCAAATATCGCGCGCGGTATACTTCGTTTTGTATTGACACCCCGCCAACGCTGCAATAGAATACCGCCCATGCAATTAACCGCGCGCGACGAACAAATCTTGAACGGCGAATACGGTCCCGCGCCGCAGACGGCGATGCGGATTCTCACGCAATTGGGTGAGGTGGTCGGCGCGGACGAAATGCTCGATGTGGAACAGGTGCATGTAGACGGCTGCATCTATGAATCCGAAGCGCATCTCGACTTGCCGAAAAACTTGCCTCGCTCGGCGGGCGCGTGATTTTGCCGACGACGTTGAATGCGACCGCGTTGGATTTGCGTCATCCCGATGCGTGGGGCTATAGCGCGCTGTGGAAATCGAAAGCCCAACGCATGGCGAACGCGTATGTATCAATGGGCTGCACGCCGACGTGGACCTGCGCGCCGTATCAGACCGAATACCTGCCGAAATTCGGACAACAAATCGCGTGGGCAGAATCGAACGCAATTGTATACGCCAATTCTGTCATTAGCGCGCGCGGCTCGTCCACCGGTTCCGGCATTTTGCTCGCAGCGATTCGTTTGGGCAACGCACCCGCCGCAATGATCTTGAAACGACGCGATGCGATTCTCGCGCTCGGCGCGCTTATGAGCCGCGAACTGTATGGCAAGACGATGCCGCTGGTTGTCGTGTCCGAGAGCGAGTTTGCAGGGTTACACAAGGCAAAGGGGGCGCGCGGGACGGAAACGGGTCAGGTCGAATGGGAATTTCGAGAAACCCATTGACACTGTTTTTCGTTGCGTTATAATGGGCGCAATCTCATAACGCCGCTGGTTTGCCAAAACCTTTTTGATTGGACGGTCGCATAACAAAAACGCAGCGCGTCAGATGCGTTTTCATTTTCACGGAACCCAAGGAGGTTTCTATGTCATCCATGTCCGAGCAAGAAACGGTAGTAGAAACAATTTCGGCAGCTGCCTCGTCCAAGTCCGCCAAGAAAAAAGCGGCGCCTGCGAAAAAAGCGCCTGCGAAAAAAGCGCCTGCGAAAAAA
>JAJVIA010000080.1:16465-24938 GCA_022072245.1 Anaerolineae bacterium | reverse complement strand
GTGAATGAATTTTTTGTCGAGATTGACAAACTGTTCACGCCCGATTTGATTATCATCGGCGGCGGCATCAGTCGAAAATTCGACAAGTTTGGCAAGCATCTCAAAAGCGGCGCGCAAATCGTGCCGGCAAAATTCTTGAACGATGCGGGCATCATCGGCGCGGCGCTGCAAGCGCGCCATGCGCGTTCGGAATAAAAATAAAAAAAACGGCGGCTCGTGCCGCCGTTTTTTTATGCCTCCAAAGTTTCAATCGTGTTTTCCAGCAGCGTGACCGCCTGCTGCAAATGTTCCGCGTCGAAAATAAATTCCGCGCCCGCCGCGCGGTACAATTCCGGCAGCGTGACGGTATAGCCCAACGCGAGCGCGCGGCGATACGCGCGCACTGCCGCTTTTTGGTCGCGTAACGCGTTCGCCCACAACTGCACCGCGCCCAATTGCGCCATGCCGTACTCGATGTAATAAAACGGCGACGTAAAGATATGCAGTTTGCGATGCCAGCCGGTAACGCGTTCTTCTTCCAAACCGTTCCAATCCACGCCCGGCATGAAACGCTCCCACAAGGCGCCCCACTGCGCGTCGCAATTTTTGGGGTCCGCCGCGTGACGCGGATTTTCATACACCCAATGCTGGAACAAATCCACCACCGCCATATAGGGCCAAAACAATAACGTGGTCTCCAATTTTTCCACGCGGGCGCGCGCCGCGTCGACGGCATTGTAAAAGCCGCCCGCGCGATGCAAATAGGGCGCGCCGAAAAATTCCATGCTCATCGAAGCGACTTCGCAAAATTCCAACGGCACGGCGTATTGCTGAACATACGGCAGCGCGAACGATTCAAACGCGTGAAACGCGTGACCCGTTTCGTGCAGCAGCGTCTGCACATCTTCGTGCGTCCCCACCGCGTTTTGAAAAATGAACGGCACGCGCGCGTATTCATAACTTTGACAATACGCGCCCGGCGCCTTGTGGGGCCGATTCGCCAAATCGAGCAATTGTTCCGCGCGCATCCGGTCAAACAACGCGCCCAACTCGGGGTCCACATCGTAAAAAATATCCGCGCATTTTGCCGTCAATTCGGCGGCGCTTTGAAAGGGGCGCAAGGGCTCGGTCGTGGCCGTCGGCGCGGCGGTGAAAAATCCCATTGGACCCTGCAAATCCCACGGGCGCAAAGTTTCGACGCCGAGCCGCGCGCGATATTTTTCATACAGGCGCGTGGCGGCGGGGACCACGACCGTTTCAATGGCGCGCGCGAATTGTTTGCAATCGTCGGGCGTGTAATCGAAACGCAGATATTGCCGCCAACGAAACGCGCGATAATCGCCGCTGCCGTCGGGCAACACACAGTCCGCATTTTTTGCCATTTGCAAATGCAATTCCAGTTGACGCGTCCACAGCGCGTTTAGCGTCGCGCGATTTGCCAGCCGCGCGTCGAGAATGGCGCGCCAGACCGCTTTGCGCGCGGCGCGGTCCGGGTCTTGCAAGTATTGCAGCATTTGCGTCGGCGTCAGGTTTTCGCCGCGCCACGCAATCATTTCGCCGCCAATCACCTTGTCAAATTCTTTTTCCAGTTTCTGTTCTTGGGTTTGCAGCGCCAAATTTTCTTGGCGAAAGAGCGCGGCTTCGGCGCGCAGATTGCGGAGCGGAATTTCAAAACCGGCCGGGACAAATTCGCTCGCCAATAATTTTTCTTTGAGCGTTTGCTCGGCGGCTTCATATTGCGGATATACGTCTTGGCTAAAACGGTTATAGCGCGCTTCGCTCACCGCGTCGGCGGTATTTTGATTCATCGCCGCGCTGAGCCGTTGGAACGCTTCATCCACCAGCGCGGACAATTGCGACCAATCCGCGAGCCACGCGTTCACGTTTTGCGCGGTCAAGGCGATGGCGTTCAGACGCGCGTAATACGGCGCGAGACGTTCCCATTCCCAATCGGAAATTGCGCGCGCATCGTGCGGCAGCGGGCGTATCAAGGTTGGCGCGGTAGCGGTCATTTGGTTGTGCTCCATTCTCTTGGTCCATTCAAATTAGTTTTCATCCAACATGAAATTGCATAGCCCACATTCGCACGTGAATGGCATGTGATAATGCGGCGTTATCAAGTAAAGTTCACTTGCGAACGCCTTTCTACGCGTTCTTACCTGCAATTTCATAATGGTAAAGCATTAGTCGTCCCATGTCACATGCAGCGAAAGCGCGTTGTGGTCGGTCAAAAAACGCTGATGGGGCAGCGCCCGCGTAGTGTCTTGAATATGATGAATGTCGGCTTTGAATTCGAGACGCGGCCAACTCGCAAGGCGGAGCAACACAAAGTCAATGGGTATCGCCCATTTTTTTGCCCCGGGAATGATGCGAAAGGGCCGATAGGTCGGGCGCGGGTCATTCGCTAGCGGGTCGAGCATGTTTGTACGTTTCAATAGTTCGTCATACAAAAAGGCGCCGCGCGGAAAATTGAAATCGCCGCACACAATCACCAAAGCGTCGGACGCTTGCGCGTTCACGAGGTCTGCGAGATGTTCAATTTGGTCGCGCTGAATTTTGGCAAAGCTGTGTTCGGGGTCCCAATTGCCGCCGTAATTGGCGTGCAGATGCGTATTCATCACAATCACGCGCTGCGCTCCGACTTGCAAGCGCGAAACCAACACGCCTTTGTTGAGCGCCCAATCCGCGACGCCCAAACTCACCATGCGCCCGCGATTCTGATAGGCGAAAAATTCGCTTGACTGCACGGCAAGGCGCGTCGCCGTGTACAGCCCGCCTTTGGGCGCGAACCGATTGCGCTCGAACGCATGGTGCGTATACGCGGTTAAATTTCTTTTCAGCAAGGCGAGGTACGAGTTTTGTTGAATTTCTTGGAAACACAAAACCTGTTCGGCGGAATGATTCAATTGACGCATCAGACGCGTCAAGCGTCCAGCGCCCAGAAAAAAGGGGAGTCCGAATGTATTGAGATTCAGCAGCGAAAAGCGATTCATGATAGTACTCGAAATTGCCGCGCGGCGGCGCGCTTTATTATGACGCAGGCGTGTAAATTTGTAAATCCGAACGCGTTTTGTGATTTCGCCCTTTTTTTTCTGTGTAACGCGCGTTAGGGCGTGGCAGGGCAAATTTTAAATTTACCCTACGGTTTTGCGCTATTTTTGCGCGGGGCTGCGTAAAGCGCGTTTGTAATCAAATCGCAATCTCAAGTGATTGATTTTGGCGCGCGAGAAATGATATTCTAAAAACAGATTTCGGATTTGCGAATCAAATCGGAATGTATTGACAAAATAATTTGGCGGCCCGTAGGGGGGCGGATCGCAAGCTATTTAGTTTAGGAGGAGCGTCATGGACAAGGAATTGAACGCGCTGCGTCGGGTGGCGAGAGCCGCAAAGATTTATCAAGAAAAAATTCTTCAAAAGCGCAGTAATCAGTTGTCAAAAACGCAAACGTTGAACGACCAGCAAAACGCCGCGCTCGAAATCGGTTCGGCTGAATTTGAATTGTCGGAAGCGTTGAATGATTGGTATCGCACTCAATCCAAATCATAGCGCGGCCCGCAGCGGGGTCGTTAGCCATTATCAAGCACGCGTCACGCACGCGTGCTTTTTGTTTTACGGCGCGCGCGCCACACATACGCGCCGCCGCCGCCGAGAGCTAGTAAAATTATGCCAAGTCCTACGCGCCAGACATAATTTTCGTTTGCCCGCACGTTCACTTGAATTTCCATGCGCGGCCCAAATTTATTTTCGCCGTGCTGCATTTGCCACGCGGTGGTGTACACGCCCGGCGTTTGCGGCGCAAACAGGGTGATGACCCACCGCTTGACGCGTTCGGGCGGCACCAATTGGTCGAGCGCAATGACCTGCGTGTGAAACGCCTGGTCGTCCAAATTTGCCAAAGCGTATTGCGCGGTCGGACTCCACGCGCCAAAACCCGCGTTGCGAGTATCAAAATAAATTTGAAAAATTTCGCCCGGATTGACGCTGAGCGTTTCCGATTGACCTAGCAGCTGCGCGGCGTTGCGCGGCAAATCGTATTGATAAAAATTCTCCGCGTCCATTACGCGAATCAAATCCGCCGCGTATGTCGGCGAAGTGGCGTATCCCGCCGCCGCAATGCGCCGCGCAAATTCGCGCGGGTCGTCCACCGCGCGCATCGCGTCTCGATAACGCGGCGCGGTCGCCAACAGCAAGCCATGATCGCGGAATGAATCTTGCATTGTGCGATATTTGCGAAAGCGTTCGCGTTGCGCTACATAGCGCGCGCCATTCCATTCTTTGGTCCAAGCCCAGACCCAACCTTCCGCCAACGGACCGACATGCACCGTCCCATCGGCGGCGACAGACGCTTTGATGCCAAAATAATTTTTCGCTTCGCCGATGGGGCTGACGCCGCGACCGGTTTCCCAGACCGCTTGCGCCAAGGTGACCGAAGCCGGCACGCCGGTCTCGCGCTGCGATTGCACGGCGAGCGGAATTGCTTCTTGCAGAAACGTTGCGCCGTCTTGGGCGCGCGCGGGATATGCCGTTCCCAATGCGCTCAAGCCGATTGCCGCGCCCAAGCCAAAACGTATGCCGTAGCGCAATCCCAAGTTTGCGAAAAATCGCAGGGCTATTACAATTCGCACATTCATACGCGCGTCCGCCGCGCCGCGTCCAGCGCGGCGCGTAAAAACGCGTTGGCTTCGGCGGCGTTACGCGGCGCGGCGTTGGCGGGTACGCCCATTTTCACGGCGAGGCGCTGCGCCAATTGTAACGCGAGCGCGTCGCGATTTGTCAGCGTCTTTTCGCGTTGGAAAAAACTTTCGAGCAGGGCAATGTCCTGCGTATTCAATTGGGTCATGCCCAACGGCGCGGACGCGGCGGGCGCGGCAGAGCCGGGCTGTAAATCTTGTAACCGCACTTGGCGCCGCATTTTGACCACGATAGAGTTTGCCGCAAAATCGCCGAGCCGTTTCGCGCGCGCGTTAAGAAACATTGTGACCAAGCCGACGCCGTACGCGAACGGCAGAAAATCAATGATGCGAATTAGATTGCGGATTACGGAATCGAGCGGCGCGAGCGGATAACCGTTGTCTTTGATGACGCGCAAACCAAACACCCGTTTGCCCGGCGTTTGACCGTTCAGGATAATTTCAAAAAACATGAAATAACCGAATTGGATGATAAATAAAACGACGACGACGCCGATAGCCAGCGCGTCGTTGACGGGGCGCGGCAGGTCAATGTCGGTCAATGTGTTGACCAAAATGACGAGCGAGAAAAACAGTACGATATATATTATGCCTTGAATGAGCGTGTCAATCGCCAGCGCCAAAAAACGCGAGCCGATGTCGGCGACGTCGTAACCAAAGCGAATGTTTTCGGGCGTTTCGATGACAAAGCGTTCGGGCGGAGTCAGTTCGGTCATTTATGCAACCTACGCAGTTGATTCAACAGCGCAAACGCGAATGGGCGCGTTTGGAAAATCTGGCGCAGCGCATCGAGCGCGAGGGCGTGAGCGCCTTGAGCCAAGCCGAATTGGTCGAGTTTGGACAATTGTACCGCCGCGCCACGTCGGACCTTGCCATCGCGCAGCGCGATTTTCCAAATCACGATGTCGCGGTGTACCTCAATCAATTGGTGGGACGCGCGCATCCGGTCGTCTATCGCGGCGAACCGTTGGCGTGGCGGCAGTTGAAAAATTTTTATCGCCGCGGCTTGCCTCAATTATACCGCGAGACGCTGCCGTTCATGGCGGTAGCGGCGCTGCTGCTCTTTGGACCTTGGTTGATTTCGGGACTTGCGATTTATTTCAATCCGTCCGGCGCACGCTATATCTTGTCGCCGGGTTTGATTGCGGATATTGAAAGCGGTACGCGCTGGTGGCAAGATTTGAATGAGGCGAACCAAGTCGGCGCGGCGCTCATCATGCGCAACAACTTGAGCGTTTCGTTCTTGGCGTATGCGGGCGGCATCTTGTTTGGTTTGTTGACCGTGTACGTGCTGCTGATGAACGGCGTAACGTTCGGCGCGGTCTTTGGCTTGCTGCATTATTACAAGCGCCAGGCGCCGCTCTATGAATTTGTCGCGGGGCACGCGTTTTTGGAATTGAGCGTAATCGTGATGGCGGGCGGCTGCGGTTTGCTGCTCGGTTACGCGTTATTGCGTCCGGGGTTGTTGACGCGGCGCGACGCGCTGGGCAATGCGGCGCAAAAATCTATTCGCTTGCTGCTCGGCGTCGCGCCGCTCTTGCTGGTCGCGGGCGCGATTGAAGGCATGATTTCGCCGTCGGACGCGATTCCCGCGAGCGTGAAATTGGGGATTGGCGTGACGTCGGGAATTTTGTTGTACGCCTATTTATTTTTGGTCGGGCGCGAACGCAAAACGGTTCAAGAAACGACGCGGCGTTATTGAATCGAACTTAAAAATTCGCGCAACAAAGCGTCGTTCCACTTTTCGGCTGTACCCATCGCCATCACAATCACCAAACCGTTTTTCCCCTCGAACGTTCCCAGCGCTTGGCGCAGCTTGGGCGACGCGTCATTTTCCGCAATCGTCAGGGTCACGGGCTGCCCGCGTATCGTCACCGCTTCTTGACCAATGACTTGCATTTGACTGCCGCTGCGTCCGAACTGTTGCTGGAACGACTGCTGCATTTGTCGTTCCATTTGTTGTTGACTCGCGCCGCCCGCGTTGGCGCTCATCAGCATAAAAATCATGCCGTCGCCGCGCTGGTTTTTTGGCGCCAACGCCACCATCTTGTACACAAACATGTCCAAGCCCATGACTTCGGCGTATCCGGGCGGCAGCGTATAATCTGCGATTTCCGCGCCCACGCGTTTCATATCGTCCGGTTTTTGCGAGACGATATTTTCGGTTACGCGCGGCAACAAGAGCGCGCCGACGCCGCACAAACCCAAACAAATTACGGCGAGCGCGCCGATGACCAGGAGCGCGATTTTTGTGTTGCGGCTCATAATTCTCGCTTGGCGCTCGACGATTTTTGATTTGCGCGCAACAGGGCGGCGCAATCAAAAATCGCCAAACGCAATTCAATAATCCGTTAAATTCTTCCCCGCGCTTTTAATTCCAAATACTTGTTCACCACCGCGACCGTCAATTTGTTTGCGGGAACGTCGAGGGTGAGAATGCCGCGCTGGCGCAGTTTTTCCAAAATCAACGCGCGTTCGTCCACCAATTGTTCCGCGACGGCGCGCTCGTACACGCCGACGGAATCGCGCGGAATGTGCTGCGCGAGTTGCAGCGCTGTCGGGTCGCCGATGGCGACGAGCAGGGCGAGGTGACGCGGCGCCAGCGGCGCGATTTGTTTCACCAATATATCGGCGGCGCTGCCGGTGGCAAGGTCGGAAAAAATGACGACGAGCGAACGTTTTTTGTGTTTCGCGCCGAGATAGGCAAACGCGCGCACGTAATCGGATTCCACCGGTTCCGTGTCCACCGCATAGAGCGTCGCCAACAGACGATAAAACTGGCCGCGTCCCGCGCGCGGCGCGACATATTGTTTCACCTCATCCGCGAACGTCAACATGCCCACGCGGTCGCCGCGCAGCGCCGCAACATAGGAAAGCATCAAGACCGCGTTGACGGCGTAATCCAATTTTGACAATCCTTGCCCCGAAGGATTGTCCGGGTCGGCGACGGGCGGACGCATCAAGCGGCCCGTGTCGAGCAGCGCCATAATCGTCTGACTTTTTTCGGTCTCGAATTCGCGCGTTACGGGTTTGGCGCGGCGCGCCGTCGCTTTCCAATCAATCTTGCGAAATTCGTCGTCGAGTTGATATTCGCGCAAGCGTTCAAACTCGGTGCCGCTGCCCAGCACGCGCGTTTGGCGCAAACCGATTTCTTGCAATTGCCCTTTGCGCGCTTGCAGTTCGTATTTGCGAATGTCGAGCAGATTGGGATACACCTTGACGGGCGCGCGCGTGGCAAAGCGCGCTTGGCGGCGAATCAAACCGAGAACGCCGGTCCAACGCAAATTCGTATCGCCGAACGCGTAATCGCCGCGCCGCGGCGGGCGCGCGTGATAGACGAGCGTAACCGGCGCGCGCGGCGCGAGCGTGAAACGTTTGCTTTGAGGGTCGGGCGTGGGCGCATTCAAAATCACGCGGTCCACGCGAAATTCGGGCGGCGGCTCGTCGCGCGCGATGGCGCGGACGGCGCGCGCGCCGCGATTTTCGATTTGAATGGCGACGCGATTGTTTGCGCCGAGCGAGAGGCGCGCGTCATTGGCGCGCGTGATGTGAAAATGATTGGGTTGCGGCGTCAGCGCGCGGTCTGCGAGCAACATGACGCCGATGAGACCGAGATACGCGAGCGCCACATAGACAAACAGCGGTTCCAGCGCGCCGAGCGCGAGCAAGAGCGCAGTGAGCAAAATCAAAACAAGCGCGCGGCGGGTGAGTAACAGCATCGGCGGGGAATAGTATTTGTAAAACCGATTCTATTCGAGTTCTAACACAGCGCACAGATGATTAAAACGTAATTGACTGAG
>JAJVIA010000080.1:0-16365 GCA_022072245.1 Anaerolineae bacterium | reverse complement strand
CGCCTTCACCGCGTTGTGAGAGCCGCGAAACGGAAAGCAAGCTGTTCGGCATTGTTTGCAAGGTTGGCAAGAATTTCGGGGGTTGTCAATAGTTCGCCGGTTTCAACATCTACCGAGATCATGCCCACAGAGCCCACATCGCCAATGGAAGGTAGTGTCAATTGGACAGGCACTTGCCAGTACGCTCGTTCCTTGAGTACGAGTTGGGGCAGCGCGCCGTGCATTTGACTGCTCACTTGGGCGTGTACAAAACGCGTGACCCGTTGTTGGGCTTTGGGCGCAGAGATATTGATCTGCACTTCTGCATCAAGATGCAGCGCAAGCCGCCCGCTTTCAGGAACTGTGGTTTCGACCAGAATCGTCATCTTTACTCAACGGCATTATAGCATTGATTCGAGTTGACAGAACAAAAAATCCGACATGAAAATGTCGGATTTTTTATTATGCCATAACCTTTTCGGCTTCGCGCGCTTTTTCCGCCGATTTTTTGATTTTGCCGCGCTCTTCGTTGTTTAAAACTTTTTTGCGGATTCGTAAATTGAGCGGCGTCACTTCTAAAAGTTCGTCTTCGGAAATGTATTCGATAGCGTCGTCGAGCGACAGGACACGCGGCGGCGTGAGTTGAATCGCCATGTCCGCGTTGGAAGAGCGCATGTTGGTCAAATGTTTTTTCTTGGCGACATTGACGACCACATCTTCTTCGCGCGGATTTTCGCCGACGACCATGCCCATGTACACGGCGGCGCCGGGGCCGATGAATAATTCGCCGCGTCCTTCGGCATTGCTCAAGCCAAAGGTCGTCGCCGTGCCGGTTTCGTGCGCGACGAGCGAGCCGTGCGAACGCGTGGAAATTTCGCCCGCCATCGGAAAATAGCCCGCGAACAAGGCGTGCATGATGCCGGTGCCGCGCGTGGCGGTGAGCAGTTTGCTGCGGAAACCGAGCAAGCCGCGCGTCGGCACGCGATAACGCAGATGCGCGCTGCCGTCGTCGCTGTGATGCAGCTCGGTCATTTGGCCGCGGCGCGCGCCGAGCATTTCGACCACCGCGCCCAGCGCGTCTTGCGCGACTTCGATAAAGACATCTTCGTACGGTTCCAAAATTTCGCCCGCGTCGCTCTTGTGAAAAATCACTTCGGGTTTGGCGACTTGTAACTCGTATCCTTCGCGGCGCATCGTTTCAATCAAAATGGCGAGGTGCAATTCGCCGCGGCCGCTCACGCTAAAAGTGTCCGCGCTCGCGGTCTCTTCAACCGTGAGCGAAACGTTCGATTCGAGTTCTTTGAACAAACGCTCGCGCAACTTGCGCGAAGTGCTCCATTGTCCCTCGCGGCCCCCAAAGGGCGAAGTGTTGACGCCAAAGGTCATGCGGACGGTGGGCGCTTCGACGCGAATCGGCGGCAGCGCTTTGGGCTGCTGCGCGTCCGCAATCGTTTCGCCGATATAGACTTCGGGAATGCCGGTGATGGCGACGATTTCGCCCGCTTCCGCTTGTTCGACCGGAATGCGTTCCAATCCTTGATGCACAAACAGCTCGGCGATTTTATTTTTCTCCATGCCGCCGTGCGTATCAATCCGCATCACTTCTTGCGCCTTGCGAATTTTTCCGGCAAACACGCGCCCCACCGCAATGCGCCCCTTGTAATCGTCATACGCCAGCGTCGTGACCAACATTTGCAATGGGTCGTCGGGCGCAATGACGGGTCCCGGAATGTAATCCAGAATCGTGTCAAAGAGCGGCTGCAAATCCGTTTGTATAACTTGGCCCTCTTTATCTCTGAATGAGCGCTGCGCGAGATGCGGGTCGAGCGTGGCGCGGCCCGTCAAGCCGTCGGTGTACACAATCGGAAATTCGGCTTGCTCGTCCGTCGCGCCAAGGTCCACAAATAAATCAAAGGTCGCGTTGGCGACATGATTCAAACGCGCGTTGGGGCGGTCCACCTTGTTAATGACCGCAATCGCTTTGTGTCCGAGTTCCAGCGCTTTGCGTAACACAAAACGCGTTTGCGGCATGGGGCCATCTACGGCGTCCACCAATAACAAAACGCCGTCCGCCATATTCAAGACGCGTTCCACCTCGCCGCCAAAATCGGAATGGCCCGGCGTGTCAATGATATTGATTTTGATGCCGCGATAGGTGATGGCGGTATTTTTGGCGAGAATGGTAATGCCGCGTTCGCGTTCCAAATCATTGGAATCCATGACGCGTTCTTGGACGATTTGATTGTCGCGGAAAATATGCGATTGTTTCAACATCGCGTCCACGAGCGTGGTCTTGCCGTGATCTACGTGCGCGATGATGGCGATATTGCGAATGTCGTTTCGAGTAGCCATTGGATTGAGAATCAGAAAAAGCGGCAGGGCAATCTTGCGCTCTGCCTTTTGCTGGCGCGCTTGCTTTTTTTTGGACAAAAAAAACCTCGGCGGCTGCCGAGGCGTCATTCCTCTCTTGCTGAAACATTATAACCGCGTCGTGACCGAACGCAAAATTTAACGCAATGGCGCGCGCGGCGCTCGTTCCGCCGCGCGGACGAAAGTTTTCCGCGCAGAAACGTCCAAACTTTTCTCGGCAGCCCCTGACGTTTCTTTTTATTTTCAGCGCGCGCCGGGTTTTACCAGACGGGCGGCGGATGGTCAATGCCTTCGACCGCGCTGAGGATGCGCGCGGCGACTTGGGCGCGTTCGCCCGACGCGTCGACGCGATGGGCGATGCCGCGCGCGCGATAATAATTGATGAGCGGTTCGGTTTCGGCTTCGTACACCGCGAGCCGTTTGACGATAACGTTCGGCAAATCGTCGGGGCGTTGGACGAGCAGCCCGCCGCGTTCGAGACAGCGCGCGATGGCGGCTTCGTCGTTGATGTGAATAATTTCGTCGGGCCCATTGCCGTAACAGATGCGGCGCCCGCCGAGCCGATGCACCGCTTCCGAAACGCTCAGCCGCAAATCAATCACCGCGCTCAACGGACGATGCAATTCCGCCAGAATTTCGTCCAACGCTTGCGCTTGCGGAATCGTGCGCGGAAAGCCGTCGAGCAAGAAACCGTTGTCCGGCGAAATCGCGGCGAGCCACGCGCGTAAAATTTCAATCATGAGCGCGTCGTCCACCAATTCGCCGCGCGCCAAGACTTCGCGCACGCGCAAACCAATCGGCGTGCCGGCGGCGATTTGTTCGCGCAATAATTTGCCCGTCGAAATTGCGGCGAGATTCCAATGCTGCATCAAGTATTCGGCTTGGGTGCTTTTGCCCGCGCCGGGCGGACCGAACAATAACGCGTGATAGATGGGATGTTCCATGTGCGATAGTGAGAAAAAATTTTTATTCCGACGGCGGCGGCGTGGGCGTCGGTTCGCCTTTTTTCGCGGGCGGCGGCGGTTTGACGTTGAAATACTTTTCAATCACTTTACGAAAAATGGGCGCGGCGACTTTGCTGCCTTCGCCGCCGTTCTCGACCATGACGCAGCACGCAATCTGCGGGTCTTCGAACGGCGCATAACCGGCGAACCACGCGTGCGGGTCGTGATTGCCTGCGACCTGCGACGTGCCGGTTTTGCCTGCGGTGCTGACGGGCAGTTTATCAAAGACGAACGCGGCGGTGCCGTCTTTGGACATGGTGACGCCGCGCATCCCTTCGCGCACCGCTTGCAAGTTGGCGGCGCTGATGGGCAGTTCGCCGCGCTTTTGCGGCTGCACTATTTGTTCGGTCTCGTTCACAAAATCTTGGATTTTGGCAATCAGATTCGGACGCCACAAGACGCCGCCGTTCGCCACCGCCGCGACAAAATTGACCACCTGAAGCGGCGTCGTTTGAAACGTATCCTGTCCGATTGCCATGTCCGTGCTGTCGGTCGGCTGCCATTCCTGTACGCGCGGGTCGGGAACGTTGCCCGCGACTTCTTGCAAGCCAATGCCCGTTTCGGAACCCAAACCGAACGCGCGGCAAAAATCGGTGAGCAAGTTCGGGTCTTGCTTGTGCAGAATCAAACCGGTTTCATAAAAGGCAATGTCGCACGATTGCGTCAAGGCATTTTGCAGCGAAATGTTGCCGTGCGTTTTGCCGTACGCATTGATCCAACACGCTTTGGGATAACCCAAGCCCTTCCAGATGCCGGTGCAGTGAAAAGGCGTGTGCGGCGACATGCCGCCGCGCTCCAACGCCGTCGCGGTGGTGATAATTTTTTGCACCGAGCCGTGCGGATACGCGCCCTGCGTCGCGCGGTTGAGCATGATTTTTTGCGGGCTGGTCAAATAGTTGGCGCGTTCTTGATTGCGCTCACGATCCACGAACGCGTTCGAATCGAAACCGGGGCTGCTGAACATTGCCAGGATGCCGCCGGTTTTGACATCCATGACCGTAATGCTGCCGCGCTTGTCATTCAAGAGCGTGGCGAGATGTTTTTGCAATTCGCTGTCGAGCGTGGCGTACACGCTTTGACTTTGTTCCGCCGCGCGTTCGGCAATGACTTGGACCGGCGCGCCGTCGGCGTTGAGCGCGACCAATTTGCCGCCGCGTCCGCCGGACAAGTATTCTTCCGCGAGATGTTCCAAGCCCGCGCGGCCAAAGTATTCGCCTTCGCGGTACCCCTTGCCGTACAGTTCGCCCAATTCGTCCGCGCTAATTTGACCGACGTAACCGGCAATGTGTCCCGCCGCCGCGCCGAGCGGATATTGCCGCGCGTCCTGTTCTTCCAACACAATGCCGGGCAGAGATAACGCCTCGGCGTTCGCCTGCGCGATTTCGGGGGCGATGGTTTGAATGGGAATTTTCCATTCGGGATTTTGTCCGCCGTACCGTTTTTTAATATCGTTTTGCGATAAACCGAGAATGGGTTCGAGCGCGGCGAGGACTTGGGCTTCGACGCCGTTGCGCCGCATTTCGGCGGGCCACACATTCACCACGAGCGCTTGGACGCCGATGGCGAGGGGCGCGCCCGTGCGGTCATAGATATTGCCGCGCGTGGATTTGGTGACATAGAGTTTGACGCGATTGCCGTTTTCGAGTTGCGTGAGAATGAGGCGCGGCGACCAGAGGATGCCCCACTTGCCCTGTTCGCGCAAAAGCGAAAACGCGTTGGTTTGTTCCAATGGTCCAAGCAGCGCGGTTTCAAAATGCACCTTGAACTGCGCGGTCGCAGTGCTGCCTTCTTCGGCAATGGAGGTCAACGCCGCGTTGACTTGGGTGATGGTGGCTTCGTTCAAAACGTTCTGATAGCGCGCGATAAAATCGTTCTGGGAAATTTTGGTTTGCGACGCGGGCGCGAGCGCGGCGTACATGGCGGCATAGTTGCCCTTGTTCCACGCGTCGAGAAAAAGACGCGCGGTCACGTCGGCGGGCTGCGGCGCGGGCGTGGCGGTCGGCGCGACGGTGGGTTGAACGGTTGGCGGCGGCGGTGTGGATTCTGCGCCATCGCATGCTTGCAGCGCGGCGACGGCGCCGCCGAGCGCGAGAAATTTCAAAAAAGCGCGGCGCGTTAAATTGTATGAAGTGGAATCAAACATCTACACGTATTACGCAGGCAAAGCAAAGCGGTAACGCGAGCTATTATAACAAAGGCGCGCGGGGAGACAAAAAGCGGGCGCCAGACCCAAAGTGTTTTCGAGTCTCATTGCCAAAACGCGCCGCATCCATTATCATGGCGGCGATGAACGTATAGCGCAGCACGCGTTCCTTTGAGTCCCAAGCTAATTATGCCAACTCCACTCTATGAACCCAAAACCGCGTCTTTTCTCGCGGTGGATGAAAATTTTTATCGGCGCATTGCCGCCGAAACGAGCGCGCGAACGCGCGTCCAAGCGTTTATGATTCCGATGCGGACGGGCAAAGCGTGGCAAGTGCGCGCGGGACAGGTGTGCCGCATTGTCGCCGTCGAAGGCGCGCAGGTCGGCGATTTGAATTTGTGGAATCGGCACAATCCGCGCGAACGGTTTTGGGCGTCGCGCACGCGGCAGTTGGTCGGCGCGCACATGCGCGTCTTGGACCGCTTTTGGTCAACCCTGCCTTATCTGCGCCCCATCGCAACCATCACCGCCGACAGCATCCAATACGGGTACGACGCGGACGGCGCGGGCTGTCACGATTTGCTCGGCACGCGCTGCGACCCGTACGTCCACAAAATGTTGACGGGCGAGGAATTGGATTGCTGCTGTCATTCCAATCTCACGCGCGCGATTGCGCCGTATCGTTTGACCGAACTCGACGTGCATGATGTGTTGAATGTGTTTCAGGTGACGGGCTTGACGCGCGAACGGCAGCAATACTTTTGCAAACCGTGTCCCGCGAAACGCGGCGACTATTTTGAATTTTTCGCGGAAATAGATTTGCTGTGCGCGTTGTCGGCGTGTCCGCACGGCGACATGACGTTGCCGATTTGGGGCCCGCACGCGGTGGACCCGATTGAAATTTGTCGTCCGCTTGGCGTCGAGGTGTACGACGTGGACGCGCGATTATTGCAAGGATGGAGCGAGCCGCGCGTCGCCGCGTACGCGGGCTTGCACGGTTTTACGATTGCGCCGTAAAAATTTTCCGCGCCCGCGCCGCAGGGTTTCGCCGCGCGCGGCGCTTGCGCGCGTTGAAAGCGTTCTCTAACGCGGGCAGCCGCGTTATGGCATATCGGCGGATAAATTGACAGCGGCGCTATTCGTGCCTATAGTTGTCTTGGATTTCTGAATCTTTTGGGCGAGCGTCAAGATTTTTTTCCGCGCGCGCGGGTTGGACGTTCGCGTCAGAAAATTTACTAAATTTCTCAAGGAGTTGGAAACATGTCTATTCGACACTCGACCGCCGTCTGGAATGGCAATTTGGTTGATGGCAGCGGTACCATGACGGTTGGCAAAGATTGGTTCACTGGCGCTTTTACACGCGCCTCGCGTTTCGCGGACGGCAAAGGGACCAATCCCGAAGAATTGCTCGGCGCGGCGCACGCGGGTTGTTTCTCGATGTATCTCGCGGCGATTTTGACCAAGAGCGGTTTTACGCCGACCTCGATTCACACGCAAGCGGAAGTGAGCATTGTGGACGGCCCGACGATTGACCGCATTACGTTACGCACCGAAGCGACCGTGCCAAACATTGACGACGCGACTTTTCAAGCGCACGTCGCGCGCGCCAAAAAAGAATGTCCGGTCTCCAAGGCGCTCGCCGCCGTGCCGGAAGTGAATGCGATTGCGACGTTGACGTAAAAAAAAGGGCGCATCTTGGATGCGCCCTTAGATTTTATAAATCCCCGCCGCCATATATCCCACCGTGTATTGTCCCGCTTCGCGGTTGCCCGTGACATCGCCGGAATTGGAGCGATAAAATACGCGCACGGCGTTTGCCCCGCGCAGCCGCGCCGTCAAGAGCGCCGTCACAATTGCCGTATCGCCGCACGCGCGCGGTTCGCCCTCGTTCACCATAAAATCCACCAACGCGCCAAGGTTGTATTCCACGACAAGGTTTTCCAACAGCTGGTCAAAATACGTCACTGCGTCGTAACTGTGCAGATGCGATAAATCGGAACTGGCGACGAGCAGCGTGTTTTGATTCAAGCGCGGCGCGAGCGCGTGCGCCAGCGTTTCACATTCATTCTGCGCGCCGAGACCGTACAAATAAAATGGATGCGACAGCATCACGGGCAGAATGGAAAATTTTTCCAGTTGACGCTGCAAAAAGGGCAGCTGCATTTCGAGGGAATGTTCGCGCTCGGCGCTCACAAGTTGGAGTTTCAATTTCGCATCGAGGTCGCGCACAAGTTCCGTGTCCACCGGGACAACGCCCAACGGCGTTTCAAAAAAATCCGCGTGATTCACGGCGGGCGCGTCGAAAGCTTGATAATGGCTTGGACCCAAAAGAATGACGCGCTCAAACGCCGCGCCCGCGAGCCGTTGATACGCGTACGCGGCGGTTTGGCCCGAAAATTGAATGCCCGCGTGCGGCGCAATCAACGCGAGCAATTCGCCCGCGTCGGTTTGCGCCGGCACGTTTGCAAACAATTCGTCCAGTACAAAACGCAAATGCGCCGCATCGCGGGGATACCAGCGATTGTCGGCGCATACAGGTTGCCGAATAATGGACATGCTGCGGATGAACGAAAATAAACCGCGCAAGCGCCGCCAGCGGCTAGGTGCGAAAGCGATACGTAATTCTGCCGCGCGTCAGGTCGTAGGGCGAAAGTTCCACGCGCACGCGGTCGCCGAGCAGAATCCGAATGTAATACATTCGCATCTTGCCCGAAATGTGCGCCAGCACTTCGTGACCCGTATCGAGTTTCACGCGAAACATGGCGTTGGGCAGCGCTTCGGTGACGGTGCCTTCGACCTCGATGGTATCTTTTTGTTTTTGTTCTTTGTTTTGGATCGGTCTGCGAGATTTCGCCATAAAAAAATTCCTTGCTGAACAATACGAACTGCGCCAATTCCCACGAACGAGCGCGCCGCTATGAAATAAATTGAACCCGCGTATTATACGCGCGAATAGAGGAACTGCCTAAAAAACTTTAAACCCCCAAAGAGATTTTGAACCCAGTTCGCTTGGTCGCCCAACATCGAGACCAGATAGCGTTCGCCGTCAAATTGCGTCAGCGCCCAACTTGTCAAGAAATGGTTCTTTACAAAGTTGCAGAATATGAAACCCTTCGAGTTTTCGACCTATAAAATCCCCCCTCTCCCTCTGGGAGAGGGGTAGGGGGTGAGGGGTTTTATCGCGTCAAAGCATAATCCGCGCCAACTCGCCCAAGCTCTCGGATTCGTCGGCAAAGGTGAATGTGCCGTGCGTTTGCATTTCGCGGCTAGCGCGATACACCGCGCTCATTGCCGCCGTAAAAAGCGCGGGTCCCACGCTCACCCGTTTGACGCCCAAGCGCGCGAGGTCTTGCAAGTTGAGCGCGACGCCTTTGACGCCGAGCATGACATTGACCGGACACGCGACCGCTTGAACCAGCGCCGCAATATCATCGCGGTTTTTCATGCCGTGCGCGTACACCACATCCGCGCCCGCCGCGCGAAACGCTTCGAGCCGCCGAATCGTATAGGACAGGTCGGCGCGGCCGATAAAATAATTTTCCGCGCGCGCGGTTAGCGTAAACGGAAACGGCAGCGCGCGGGCGGCGGCGACGGCGGCGCGCACGCGTTCGACTGCAAAATCAAAATCATACAAAGGGTCGCCTGGGCGATTGGTGGAATCTTCGATGGAACAACCGACGACGCCCGCGTCGGCGGCGAGACGAATAGTTTCGGCGACTGTGGCGGGGTCGTCGCCGAAACAGTTGCCCAAATCCGCGCTGACGGGCAGCGGCGTCGCCGCGGCAATCTCGGCGAGGTGCGTCATCATTTCGGCGCGGCTAATCGTATTGTCGCGCTGGCCGCGCGAAAAAGCATAGCCGGCGCTGGTCGTCGCCAACGCTTGAAAACCCAACTGCGCGAGCATCCGCGCGGTGGCAATGTCCCACGGATTGGGAATGATAAACGCGCCCGCTTGGGCGTGGAGCGCTTGGAAAAATTTTGCTTTTTCGTTCAGCGTACGATTTGGCGAATCAGACATAATGTCCCGCCGGGGCGCGCGGACCGTTTTGTCGGCGCGTCGCCAGAACAAAGCTGGCTTATTTCTTTTTCTTGGATTTTTCTGGCGGATAAATTGCGCGCGGTTTGCCGCCGCCTTCATCGGGCCCGACGATGCCCATCTCTTCGAGTTGATCCATGAGCCGCGCGGCGCGGGGATAGCCGATGCCGAGTTTGCGCTGCAAGAGCGAAATGGACGCGGTGTTGGTCGTGCGAATCACTTGGATCGCGTCCTCAGTCAACGCGTCGCCGGTTTTTTCTTCCGCTTCCGCTTTTTGGCGCGGCTCGTCCCACGGCGCTTTGGGCGTGTAATCAAAATCCGCTTGCAGATTGCGCCAATAATTTACCAGACGCGCCAGCTCTTCGTCCGAAACAAAACAGCCCTGCATCCGTTGGAGTTTGGCGGAATCGGGCGCCATGTACAACATATCGCCGCGTCCCAATAATTTTTCCGCGCCCGGCGAATCCAAGACGACGCGCGAATCCACCGAACTTGTCACCGCGAACGAAATGCGCGCGGGGAAATTCGCTTTAATGAGCCCCGTCACCACATCCACCGACGGGCGCTGCGTGGCGAGAATCAGATGAATCCCCGTCGCGCGCGCGAGCTGCGCCAAACGCGTAATCAATTTTTCCGTCTCGTCCGGCGCGGCGAGCATCAAATCCGCCAACTCGTCAATGATAATGACGACGTACGGCAATTTGGCGCCATTCTCCTTGTCCATCTTTTGGTTGTACGCTTCAAGGTTGCGCGCTTTGGCTTTGGAGAACGCTTCGAGCCGCAAATCCATCAAACGCGTCGCCCACCGCAGCGCGGGTACCACCGTATTGACGTCCGTAATCACTTCGCCGAGCAGATGCGGGATGCCGTTGTAATTGACCAACTCGACGCGTTTCGGGTCCACCATAATCAGACGCAAAGAATCGGGCGAGTGCGCGAACAATAAACACGCGATGATGGCGTTGATGGCGACGGACTTGCCAGAACCGGTCGCGCCCGCGATGAGCAGATGCGGCATCTTGCCCAAATCGTCCGCTTTGGCGACGCCCGATACATCGCGTCCCAGCGCGAATGGCAGAATCGCTTTTTGCGAAACTTTTTTGTATTCCGGCGTTTCCAAGACGCCGCGCAAACTCACCATCGCGATCGATTCATTTGGCACTTCGATGCCGACGTAACTGCGGCCCGGCACAGGCGCTTCGATGCGAATCGGCGACGCGGCGAGCGCGAGCGCGAGGTCGTTCGACAGCGCGAGGATGCGATTCACCGGCACCTTGCGGCGCTGTACGGCGCCGTCCAAACCTTTGCGGTCAATGAAACCGGGTTCGACGGCAAACTGCGTAATCGTGGGGCCCGCGTTTGTTTCCACCACTTTGGCGGGGATGCCAAAATGCGAAAGCGTTTCTTCGATGGTGCGCGCCTTTTGCGCGGCGGTGGCTTGGGCGTACGCGGCTTCGGAAGAAATTTCCAAAAGGTCAAGCGAAGGATTGTGTCCCGTGCGCGCGCTGGCTTGCGCGTACGGCACGGCGAGCAGCGGGTCGAGCGTCGGCGTGGGCGGCGGCGTTTTGATTTTTTCCGTCTTGCGGCCCAAATTCAAAAAAGACAAACGCGCGGCGGGTTTCGGTTCGGGCGGCTCTATAATTTCCGCGTCCTCGACTGCGGCGGCATCGTCCGGCGGCGTTTGTTTGGGCAAGGGCAATTGGACGAGCGGACGATTGGGCGTGAGATTTTGCGCGGGCGGCGGCGGCGCAAAACGCGCGGGCGCTGCGGACGCAGAGGCGGGCGTCGGGCGCAAATTTTCGAGCGTGCGCGCGACAAAGGCGCCCAGCGCGGTCAAATCAAACGCAAAGCGCAGCATGAACAAAATCAGCAAACACAAAACGAGCGCCGCCAGCGCCGCCGCCCAGTTCGGGTCCAGCACGATGCTGAACGCGCGCGTCAACAATGTAGCGACCGCCAAGCCGAGATAACCGCCCGCCATGCCGTTATCGGCGAGACGCATCGCGTCGCGGTCGTCCGCCGCCATTGCCAGCGAGAGCAAACCGCAGCCCGCCATGAAAATAATTTCGAACGCGACGATGCGGCCCCACGGCGTTTCAAAATCGCCAAACACATTTTCTTGGCGGCGAAACAGACCGATGCCCGCGTAAATGGCGAGCGCGGCGAGCGCGTACGCGCCGTAACCGGCGAAACGCGTCAAGAACGTCGCCCACAGCGCCGAAATCGAACCGGCAAAGCCAAACAGACTCAACAGCGTCAGAATGCCTGCGGCAATGAGCAGCAGCGCGCCGAGCTCGCGTTTGCGCTGCGCGCTGAGATTGAGACGAAAACGCGAGCCATCGTTTTGGGGCGGCGGAGACGGTTTTTTGCGCGCGGTGGGCGCGTCGGAGGGAGGATTAGCGCGGCGTGGCATTATTCGTAGACAAGACTATTCCAATAACTGTCGTCCAATTCGATGGGGCCCGCGAGCGGCGCGGCGGTCGGCGGACGTTTCGCCGCATTTTTTCGCAGCGTCAGCGCGATGCGTTGGCGCGCCGGGTCAATCGCCATGACGCGCACGCACACCGTATCGCCTTCGTGGACGACATTATTGGGATGCAAAAAATTTCCTTCCGCCAGTTCAGACGTGTGAATTAATCCTTCGACGCCTTCGGGCAAACGCGCGAACGCGCCAAAGGAAACGATGTTTGTAATCACCGCGTCCACCGTATCGCCCGGCTTGTACCGTTCGCCCGTCAACGCCCATGGGTCGGGCGTCAAACGTTTGAGCGATAAACCGACGCGGCGCTGCGCGCGATGCACATCAATCACATACACCAGCACGCGGTCGCCCGCGTTACACACATCGCGCGGATGGCCGACGCGCTGCCAAGACATTTCAGAGACGTGAATCAAACCCTCCACGCCGCCCAAATCTACAAACGCGCCAAAGTCGGTGACATTGCGAATGGTGCCGTTCAACTGTTGGCCCGGTTGAATCGAATTGAGCAATTGCTCGCTGCGCGAAACGGGCGGGCGCACGATGCGCTCCGAGAGAATCAAACGGTTTTGCATGCGGTCCAACTCGATTACTTTGAGCTGGAGCGTCTTGCCGACGTACTGCGCCAGTTCGGCGTCGCGTTCGGCTTCGGTGGCGCGGCGCGGAAAATTGCTCAATTGCGACGAAGGCACAAAACCGCGCGTGCCGCCCAAATCTACCAACAAGCCCCCGCGATTATAGCCGACGACGGGCAATTCTAAAATCTGTCCTTGCGCGTAACTCGAATGAGCTCGTTCCCAACCCGAAGGCGCAGCGGCGGACGGCGGCGCCGCGTCAACGGGCGTTAGATTTTCCGAAGCAAGAGGAACCTGAACGAATGGCGCCGCGCCGGGAAGCGATGCCATATTCTGCAACGATTCTTGATTCATAACGCACCCCCAAATCAATCTAACGAATCATGGACTTTACGAGGCGTTTATTAAAATTTTACAAGATTATACCCGCAACCTTTTTTGATTGCAAGCGAAATTCGCATACAATTCACGGGATACGCGCTCCGCTGTCATGTTGAAGGGTATGCAATTATATTTTCGTTTAGGTTTCTTGTTTTTTGCGGCATTTTCAAGTTTGACGATTGTGGCGTGCGAAAGCGGCGTCGCGCGGTCCGATACCGCCGCTGCGGTCGCTGCGGCGACGGTTGCGCCGGCGGTTACGCTTGCGACGCCGACGGCGACGCCTTTGGCGGAGCAGGCGCCGCCGTCCCAAGTCGCCCAAGTCTTTGCGCGCACGCGCGCCATCGAACGCGTGCGCTATAAAATTACGTCCGCCGTCGCGCTGACCCAAGCGGGCAAGCTGGTTCCGCAAAATGGTTTGAGCGCGCAGGGCGCCGAGAATGGCGACAATCGCACGCTCACGCTTTCGGGCGTCATGAATGAGGCGGGCGACGTGACGACGTTTGACTTGATTGTTTTGGACGGCGTGACGTACCTCAAAGGTTTGAACGGCATCCCCGGCGTCAATCCCGCGCAGTGGTATCGCTTTCCGCAAGAATTGGGCAATGTCACGCACGACGCGCCCGGCGTCAAGAGTTTGCTCGCCCAATTGGAATGGCAAGACGTGCAGAATGCCGTTTTTCAAAATGAGGGCAGCGAGATGTTGGACGCGCAAACTTGTACGCGTTGGTTGGCGCGCGATACCAAACTCGCGCAAGGATTGTTGGGCATTGCGGGCAGCGCGCGCGCCGGCAATCAATTGCAAGCGCTGGACCGCGCCGAGTTTCGCGTGTGGACGTGCAGCGACGGATACATGCACCGCCTCACAGGTTTGGTGGAAGGACACGACCCGGCAAATCCCACCGCGCGCGCGACGGTCGAATTGACCATCGAGTTGTACGACCACGACGGCGCCATTGAAATTACGGCGCCGGAAAATGTCCAAGATTTTCAGGCGCCAGCGTCGGATACCGAACCGTCGCCTATGCCCAATCCATAATTACGCGCGCGGCGCGCGTCAAGGAGTTTTCATGCAACGCTCTAGTATTTTTGGCGCGCTCTGTGCGCTGCTGCTTGTTTTGTTTGCCGCGTGCGCGACGCCGACGCCGACGCCGCTGCCTCCGACGGTGACGCCCGTTCCGCCCACCGCCGTTCCGCCCACCGTCGCCGCGCCATCCGACAATTCCGCCGCTTCCGGCGCGTTGGCGCAAGCGCTGCTCAAGACGCGCGACGCGCAAGCGTATCGCGTCAAACTCGAAATTACGGGCAAGGGCGATTTCGCGGCGGCGGACGGCGCGACAGCTACGCCGAACGACGCGCAGCCGGTGACGCTCGTGGCAATTCAAGGCGAGGTCAATCAGCAAGACGCGCATTTTTCGACGCAAGGGTTCTTGAACGCTTCGCTGGGGCGCGACCCCGCCAAACCGTTCGAGGTCATTATGCACAACGGCAACGCGTATTTCAAGGGACCCGTGCCGGTGATTGGCGCGGGGGAGGAAAAATGGTACCAAGCGCCGCCCGAAATCGCGTCCATCGCGCAGCTGCCGCTTTCGCCGGAACAGTTTCTCAAGTCATTCAGCGAAAGCGGTTTTGAGCCGGCGGATTTCAAATTGGCTGGCGCGGAAACGCTGGATGGTCAAGCATGTCAAGTGTATGCGGGCGACAAGTCCGCCGTGGCGAACGCGTTTAGCAAACTCGCGGGCGCGACGGGCGCGACGCAGCAAGATTTGGACGCCATCGAGTCGGCGGAATTTAAATTTTGGGCGTGCGCGGACGGTTATTTGCATCAGGTGAAAATGGGTATTGTGGGCCATGACCCGAACGACCCGGCGCAAAATGGCGCGTTCGAATTGCTGCTGCAACTTGCGGATTTGAACGGCAATATCACGATTACGCCGCCGGCTGACGCGGAATTATTTGTTATGCCGACGGAAATGCCGTCCGAATCGGCGGCAACGCCGACGCCGTAGCGCAGAGCGCGCTTTTTTCGGAACGGCGATTTTACATTTACGGAGCTCTTATGGAAATCAAAACTGTCGGCGTCGTCGGCTGCGGCTTGATGGGCAGCGGCATCGTCGAAACGCTGGCTCGAAATAATTTTGACGTTATCGTGCGCGAGGTGAACGACGACCTTTTGCATAAAGGTCTCGCGCGGTTGGACGATTCGATGCAGCGCGCGGTGGCGCGCAATAAATTGAGCGCCCAAGCCAAAGCGGACGCGCTGGCGCGCATTCGCGGCACGACGGCGCTGCAAGATTTGGGCGCGTGCGATTACGTGATTGAAGCGGCGGTGGAGAATCTGGGCCGGAAAAAAGAAATTTTCGCGCAGCTCGACGCGGCGACGCGCCCGGAAACGATTCTCGCCTCCAACAGTTCGTCGCTCTCGATTGCGGCGCTGGCAGCCATGACGCGCAAACCGGACAAGGTTTTGGGGATGCACTTTTTCAATCCGGTGCCGGTTATGGCGCTGCTCGAAATTGTGCGTTCGTTCCTGACGAGCGTCGAGACGCTGGAAACTTCACGCGCGCTGGGCGAACGACTCGGCAAAAAAATCATTGTCGCCAAAGATTATCCGGGGTTCATTGTCAACGCGCTCTATATTCCGTATCAACTCGACGCGATTCGATTTTATCAGAACGGGATGGCGTCGCGTGAAGATATTGACGCGGGGATGCAATTGGGGATGAATCATCCGATGGGCCCGCTCACGCTGGCGGATTTTGTCGGGCTTGATACGATTTTGTTTGTGGCGGATGAAATGTACGCCGAAACCAAAGACCCGAAATATGCCGCGCCGCCGCTCTTGCGCCGCATGGTCGTCGCGGGTCATCTGGGCCGCAAAAGCGGCAAGGGTTTTTACGAGTACGCGAAATAGTTAGACTGATATGACGTACTCATGTAGCGAGCGCTAGCCGCGGACTTTTGACGATAAATTCTTGGACGGCATTTTCGCGCACGAGCGTCACCAAGACCGGCGCGGAACCAAATTGCTGATGCACACGACGTACGAGTTCCATTGCGTCGGGGTCGTGGTCAACCAATTGCCCTTGATAGATGGCGACATTTTCGCCCAAGAATTTTGTTTTGAGTTCGGCGTGCAGCGCTTGATAGCGTTCAAATTCGCGGTCAATGGCTTGCCGCCGCGCGGCGGCAAGATATTTGCGCGCCAATTCGTCCATCACCTGGTCGATCGTAACGCTTTGCGCGGCGGTGGCGCGCTCTAAATTTTCGACAAGTTCGACGTCCAATTTGATATTCAGTACGGCTTGCATAGATTTCTGCTCCCACGCTATATCTTATCTTGATTTGCGGAACAAATCAATCAGCTCTTTTCTACCAACGCAATCTCCTCTTCCGTCAAG
>JAJVIA010000097.1:15862-27038 GCA_022072245.1 Anaerolineae bacterium | reverse complement strand
CGCTTTGTCTGCCGCGTCATGGGCGACGCGTAACACGCCGCCCATGACGCGCTCGTACGCCAACGTCAAAACGGAATCCGCCGCGCAGCCAAACTCTATTTCGTCGCAACGCGTTGAACGTTCGACCACTCGCTGGGTCGGTCGGCAAAAAGGATTTCGAGCTTGTAGCGATAGGTCTTGCCCGCGACAATCTTTTTGTCCGCAAAGCTATATTTGCCGCCCGAAACCGCGCCCGCATATTTTGCCGCGATGGGTTGCGCATTGACCTTGACCCATTCGCGCTTGCCCACTTGGCGCCACACATTAAAACCGGTGACGCCCAACTCGTTCGCAGTCTCCCACTTGACTAGGATTCGCTGGCGCGCCGGGGCATACGCCGCGCGGAACGATGCCATCGTCGCGGCGTTCGGCACAGGCGAGAACAAACCAATGATTACCGGGTCATGGTCGGAGGCGCGATACGGCGAGTTTGCTTCGTACACCACGCGCGGCGGAACGAGCGCCGAACCGTCGGGTTTTTCTTCAAACGGCGCTTCGCCCGTATCCCGGATCGCGTCGTTATAATCCAAGGTACTCGCTTCATCGGCATTGATATGCCACACCTCAATCCCCTGCACCTTCGCATTGAGCGACGCGCTGGCGAACGCGTAATCGAGATGTCCGAGTTCGCCGTTAAAGAGATACGAATAAGAATCCGTAAGCCGCGCGCTCTCGACGTCAACATAACCGCCGCCAGTGAGCGTCGTGATGGGCGTCTCTTGGCCGTACGAATTGAAATCGCCGAGCAGCAAAACGTCGGTATCGCCCCCTGCGGCGGGAATGACCGTGCCGTTAATCCATGTGAGCAAACGCGTCGCCTGCTGCACGCGGCGGTCAGCGTAACATCCTTGCCCGTCGCCCTGGTCGAGATCCGCGCCCGTCGCGTTCGAGCAACCTTTGGATTTCAAATGATTGGCAATCACGGTAAAACGCTCGCCGTATGCGGGATTGGACCACTTTATCACCTCAAAAGTTTGCGCGGTAGGCGGACGGCTGTGAATAGGGTCAAGGTCAACAAGCGGCGAGCCAATGGGCGAGAGAACATCGCTGCGATAAATGATTGCCACACGAATCGCATCGCTGCCCAGCGTGCCGCCGGTATTGACAAAAGTGTACGGCTGCGTACCGCCGCAGCGCGCGTTCACCGCGCCGAGCAAATCAGTAATCGTATTCGATGGCGTTGTGTTTTCGAGCTCGACCAAAGCGTACACATCGGCATTCAGCGAACAAATCACGATGGAGGCGCGCTCGCGTTGACGGGCTCGTTCGGCGGCGCTGTCCGCGCCGCGACAATCCAGAGTTCCAGAAGGGCCGCAGGGTCCCGTATTGCCGCTTGTCGTATCAATCGTGGTAAAGTAATTGAGCAAATTCATTCCGACGGCTTTGATGGCGGCGTTGATGACAGGCGCCGCCGGACGCGCGTTATTGACGGTGAACGCGACGGGATGCGCGTTGGTAGGTCGGATGCGCCACGCCGACGCGCTGTAATCCAAAACCCCGGTCAAATCGTTGACCAAATCGCCGCCGCGAAAGAAATCAACGCCTTGAACGCCAACCGAGAAACCGCCGTTCGCGCGCGGATGATAGATAGCTTGAGAGCCGTCCGGGCTGGATAGAGCAGCGTTCTGCGTATTATTATCGTCGTCGAGAATTATTTTACGGTGCGCCAGCGCATCGAGATGCGCGGCATAGCCCGGTCCGTCGGGCGCGTTCTTTTCGGTAAAGGTGAACGAGCGCCCGCCTTCGGTCAAGACGATTTGGCCATACCGTTCGAGCTCGAAATATTCCGAGACCGAGAGCGCATCTATAAAGTTGACCAACATTCCTTCGCGCGCCTCATAGTACGTATCCACGCTGCCCACAATCGGCAGGTCAATCGCAGCGGCAGTGACTTGGGCGAGATTATTGCCCGCATCGGTCACGACCACATCCGACGCCGAGCTCGCGGTAATTTCAGTCAAGCCAAAGTATTCCGAAACCGCGCCGGTGACTTGGACGCGCTGTCCTTCGACGACTGCCGTCGGACAGGTATTGCAATAGACAAAGACGCCCTCCGCAGTCAGGGGGTCCGCGTCCGCATCCGTATCTTCTTCTTGGAGAAAAAAGCCCTTGAGTTGAGTCGAGCCCTGAAAACTCGCGACGACAACGCCTTCGACCGTTACGTTCGAGCCAACCATGGGCGATACCGCGCCATTGCCTTGGACATCATGGATTTTGAGGAGATCGTCGTTGAGAATCGTTCCAACGCCTTGGCTATCGCCAAGCGTCGCGCCGCTCACGTTCGTGACATTGACAAAAAAGGTCTCGTCGCCTTCGGGCGTTGTATCGCCATTCACATCCACCGTGAAATTGTATGTCGAATTCCCTTGCGCGATGGTCTGTCCGGTGAGCGTTTTTAACGTATAGTCGGAGGGTTGGGTCGCGGTATCGTCCGCCGTAGCAATGTCAAATGTGACGCCGCCCGCGCCCGCGGGCGCGCTGAGCGAGACGGTAAAGTTAAACGACGTTGTTCCCGCATTGCCCTCGTTCTGCGCGACATCGTCAACGCTGAGAACAGTTCCGCCGACGGGACCTTTCGGCGTCAGCGAAAAATCATCTACCGCCAAACCATCATCAGCGCCACTCGCGTTCACATCCGTCCAACGAATCCAAAAACTCGCGCCATCTGCAATACTCAAACCGCCGAGTGTATAGTCAAGCGCGGTGCGAAATCCGCTCGCATTGCCATCTTTGGCGCCAACTGTGCCAGTATTGGTGGGCGTTACAAAATCAAGATCATTTACATCGGTCCATGTGCCGGTTGTCAAGCTCGTCGCATCATTGCTAAATTGAAAATCAAGCTGGTCATTGCGCGATAGAGCACCAAGTCGCCATTCTTCTCCCGTGTATGAAATTTTCAGCGATGTGATAACGTTCCCGGTATTATTGATAAAGTTCGCGCCGATAATGGGAATTAGATTGCCGCTTCGCAAACCGCCAAAGGCGCGTTCGCCGCTGGACGTCGCGCCATAGCTATATGTGTCACCCGTATTACTACCGCCATTATCGGCGGCATACTGCTCATTATCACGCGGACCGCCGCCACTTTCAGTCAATTCCCAACCGGTAGGCAATAGTGTATTTGTTGTACCAGTGATCGCGAGCGTGTCGAAATTCTGCGTATATGCAGAATCAAGCGTTGTAAGACTTATGGGACCGGCAGCTTGAACCGGCAGCGTTCTAGAAAAAACAATCAAACCAAGCAAAACGAACGCGCATAAAAAATGACGGCGAAAACGCATGGAATACCTCCGACAGTACCGGGACACTGGATGGATTCATCGCAAAACGATGATAAGGCATTATACGCAAAACAAGCCCCAAGCTAAATTATCAAGCCAATGGCGGCAGCTGCTCCATGCCCAAAGCGCGCGCCGCGCGCGTCACAATTTCATCCAACGCGCGCGCGACATGCTCATCCATCGCGCGCGGCGGCAATTCTCGCTCCATTTTTTCGCGCTGCGCGCGGGCGCGCGCAATCGTATCTTTTTGCCCTTGCGCCAACCAAGTGCGCCGCGTTACGCGATCCACGATGGGCGAATGTTGGATTTGGTCGAGGCGAAACCGTTCGAACGTTTGCGCCGAGTCGAGAAACGTTCCGCCCGGGCCAACCGCGCGCAGCGCGTCCAACGCGAACGACCCTGCGCCGACGGGTCCAATCCCCTCCACCGTCTTGCGCGCCATCGCAATAATCTCCGCGTCCGCAATCATTTTTTCGACGCTGAACGCCGCCGCGCTATCGAGCAAACCCGCGCCGCTCATCATGTTCACGCCCGCGAGCGCGCCGAGCAGCGCGCTCATGCCCGTCTCCCACCCCGCCTGCATGTCCGGCAATTTCGTATCGGACAAACCGAGATAACCGTGCGTCGGCAATTGCAAATGCTTGGCGATTTGCGCCGCGGCGCACGACAGCATCGAACTTTCCAGCGCGCCGAGCGGCGTCACGCCCATCCGCATATCAAAAATCGAAGGCGCGCCGCCAAAGACAACGGGCGCGCCGGGCTGCGCGCATTGATGCAAAACGATGCCGCTCAAATTTTCCGCAATGTGCTGCGTAAGCGAACCAATCAACGTAATCGGCGCCGCCGCGCCCGCGAGCGGCACCGCCACAAATTCCATCGGTATAAAATGGCGCGCGCCTTCGATGATATTGGCGCTCGTATTGTCGCTCCATTGCAGCGGCGGCGTGGGACAAACGTCAAAGACCGCGCGCGGTTTCCGCTGCAACGCGGCATCATCGCCGCGCGTCGCGCGCAATAATTCGCGCATCACGCTCATCGTCTCGACCGCGAACGCGCCCGTCACAACCGGTTTATCCGAACACCGCAAACACAAATACAAGCGATACAAATCGCCCATCTCGCCCGGCACGTCGGCGGGAATGAACGCGGTGGCGAGCGCGTCGAACGCGTTCAAAGAATCGGCGAGCCGCGCATAGCGTACAAAGTCGCGCGTCGTCGGCGCGCGGTATTCATGCGTCACGCTGTCATACATCCACAGCGCCGACGAACCGGGGTCAAACTGAATCGCGTCGCCGCCATAGCGCACGGTCGGCTTGCCCGCCGCGTCGTATAAAAAAAATTCGCGCGGCGCCGTTTGCAGCGCGCGTTCCGCCAGCGCGCGCGGCAGACGCGCGTTCAGCGTTTCAAAATTTACGTCCGCGCCAAAATCCGCGAGCAATTCGAGCGCGGGCTGCCATTGGAATATCACGCCGGGATTTTCGAGAATCTCGAACGCTTCTTCTAGAATTTGCGAAATGATTGCAGGGTCGAGAAATTGAACGCGCGGACGAAACATAAAAAAACTCCTCCCAAAACGTTTGGCAAATTTTTAATTTGCCATCTCAATCCTTGTGCGGCGGCAGTATTATAATGCCAATGGCTCGACGTTCGCGTATAATACGCCCATGACCGCATCCGTAATCATTGTCGGCGCGGGCCCCGCGGGCTTGATGGCGGCGCAGACATTGACGGCAAAAAATGTGCGCGTCGAAATCTATGACGCGATGGCTTCGCCCGCGCGCAAATTTTTGATGGCGGGACGCGGCGGCTTGAATCTCACGCACGCCGAGCCGTTTGAAACTTTTGTGACGCGGTACGGCGCGCGCCGCGCCAACATCGAGCCGTTATTGCGGCAATTCGGTCCGGCGCAAGTGCGCGCGTGGGCGGACGCGTTGGGCGCGGAAACGTTCGTCGGCACATCGGGGCGCGTCTTTCCGCGCGCCATGAAAGCGAGTCCGCTGCTGCGCGCGTGGCTGAAACAATTGCATGACGCGGGCGCGGTCTTGTACATGCGGCACACGTGGCGCGGCTTGGTTCAACCAAACGCCGACGCGCAAACGCACGCGCTCTGTTTCGACACGCCGTCCGGCGAAAAAATCGTTCGCGCGCGCGCGGCGATTCTGGCGCTCGGCGGCGGCAGCTGGGCAAAATTCGGTTCGGATGGCGCGTGGGTTTCCATTTTGACGCGGTACGGAATTCCGCTTCAACCGCTGCGCCCTGCCAACTGCGGTTTTCTCGTCGCGTGGAGCGCGCCCTTTCGTGAACGCTTTGAAGGCGCGCCCGTCAAGTCCGTAAAATTGACGTTCCAAGATTTTTCACAGCAAGGCGAATTCGTCATTACGCGCGCGGGCATCGAAGGCAGTTTGGTGTACGCCGCGTCCGCGTTGTTGCGCGATGCGTTGGCGGAACGCGGCAGCGCGGTCCTCACGCTCGATTTGGCGCCCGACCGTTCGCAAACGTGGCTCGCGCAAAAACTGAAAACGCCGCGCGGCAAACGTTCGCTCGCCGCGCATCTAAAAAAAACCATCGCGCTGCACGGCGTGAAAATGGGTTTGCTGCGCGAGTTCGCGCCGCGCGCGGCGTTCGACGACGCCGCGGCGCTGGCGGCGCACATCAAAGCTTTGCGCGTGCCTTTGAGCGCCGCCGCGCCGTTGGCGCGCGCCATCAGCAGCGCGGGCGGCGTATCATTCGAGGCGCTGGACGAAAATTTGATGCTGCAAAAAATACCGGGCGTTTTTTGCGCGGGCGAAATGTTGGATTGGGAAGCGCCGACGGGCGGCTATTTGTTGACCGCCTGTTTTGCAAGCGGCTATGCGGCGGGATGCGGCGCGGCAAAATGGTTGGCGTAAAAATTCCGCCGGTCTTTTTTTCTATTGTATAATTCCAAAAAATATGCGGGGAAAGTCTAGAAAAAATCATGTCGAATGAAAATAAAACTGCCGCCGCGCCCGCGCCCTCGGCGCTGACGCGCGCGCGCAATCTGCTGCGCGGACCCCTTCTGGTTGGCGTCGTCGCCGCGCTGATTGCGATTATCCTGTCGCTGTATGGCATGTTGACCAATCCGAACGCGACGCCGCTAAATATCCGTTCGTTCCTGCTCGTCGTCCTCATCGCGGGCGGTTCGTGGGGTCTCATTGCCTGGGCGATTGCCACCGCCGCAGTGGAAGCGGGAAAGGATTGATTTACGATTTCTGATGCTTGAGCCAAGATTGCGACGCGCCGCGTTGTAACAATCGAAAATCAAAAATCATAAATCCAAAATCATCAATCCGATGAAAGCCGTCGTCATGGCGGGCGGAGAAGGTTCGCGTTTGCGCCCGCTCACGCTGAATCGTCCCAAGCCCATGCTGCCCCTCGTCCATCGCGTCGTCATGGCGCACATTGGCGAGCTGTTGGTTCGCAATCAAATTACGGACGTGATTGCGACGCTGCGTTATCGCGCCGAAGATATTCAAAATTATTTTGGCGACGGGCAAGGGCTGGGCCTCAATCTCCAGTATTCGGTCGAAGCGCATCCGCTCGGCACCGCCGGCTCGGTCAAATTTGCCGCGACCCAATTTGACCCGTGCAAACCGTTTCTGGTTCTCAGCGGCGACGCGCTCACCGATTTCAATCTCGCCGAAATCGTCGCCTTTCACGAATCGGTCGGCGCGCTCGCCACCTTGACGCTCAAGCGCGTGCCGAATCCGCTCGATTACGGCGTCGTCGCCTTGGCTGACACGGGCCGCATCGAAGGTTTCATCGAAAAACCGTCGTGGAGCCAAGTCATTTCGGACACAATCAACACGGGCATCTATGTCCTCTCGCCCGAAATCCTTCAAGAGATTCAAACCGACACGCCTGTAGATTTTTCGCGCGATCTGTTTCCGCGCCTATTGAAACGGGGCGCGCCGCTTTTCGGTTACGTCGCGGAAGGATATTGGGCGGACGTTGGCTCTTTTGAAGAATATCATCGCGCCACCGCCGATATTTTGAATCGCAAAGTGAACGTCGGCGTCATTGCGCCGGAAATTCGCCCCGGCATCTTTGCCGAAGAAGATGTCGAAATCGAAGACGAAGCGGAATTGTTGGCGCCGCTTTATTTGGGGCGCGGCGTCCGCATCAAACGCGGCGCGGTGATTCATGGGCCCACCGTCATTCGCGCGCACACCATCATAGACGATCGCGCGCACATTGACGGCAGTATTCTGTGGCAAAACACGTACATCGGGCAAGGCGTGGAACTGCGCGGCGCGATTGTGGCAACGCGCAGCAGCATCGGCGCGCGCGCGGTCATGTTTGAAGGCGCGGTGATTTCCGACCAATGCACCATCGGCGAAGGCGCGGTGATTCATCCCAACGTCAAAGTGTGGCCCCAAAAACGCATCGAAGCCGGCGCCACGCTGCGCTCGTCGTTGATTTGGGGTTCGCAAGCGCGGCGCACTTTGTTTGGGCGCTATGGCGTCACCGGCTTGGTGAATGTGGATTTCACGCCTGATTTCGCCGCGCGGCTCGGCTCGGCGTTTGGCGCGACGCTGCCCAAGAACGGCATGGTCGTCATCAATCGCGACCCGCATCGCAGTCCGCGCATGTTGAAACGCGCCATGATTGCGGGATTGCCTTCCGCCGGAATTCAAGTCGTTGACATCAAGTCCACGCCCATTCCCGTCGCGCGTTATTACACGCGCGTCACGCGCGCGGACGGCGGCGTGCATGTGCGGCTTTCGCCCTATGACGCGCGCACGGTGGACATTCGTTTTTTTTCCGGCGACGGTCAAAATCTTTCCAAAGCGCACGAACGCGCCATCGAGACCACTTTTTTCCGCGAAGATTTTCGCCGCGTCTATTCCGACGAAATCGGACGCATTGAAGAAGCGGCGGGCGTCGCCGAAAAACGGTACGGCGACGATTTTATCAAGTGCATCAACGCCAATGCGATTGCGAACGCCAAATTTCAAATCGTCGTAGATTATGCGAATGGGCCCGCCGCGGCGGTTTTGCCGCGCGTGTTGGATCAACTCAATGTGGATGTGATTGCGCTCAACGAACGCATTGACGAAAGTAAAATTTCATTGACGCAGGAAGAATTTCAACGCGCGCTGGACCGCTTGGGCGCGATTACCGTCGCCGTCGGCGCGCATCTCGGCGTACGGATTGACGTGGGCGGCGAACGCATTTGGCTGGTGGATCAGCAAGGACATAAATTGTCCGGCGGCATGGCGGCAGCCGTTTTGACCGAACTATTGTTGCGGCACGAGGCGCTGCGCGATTGCGCGGTGGCGCTGCCATTGCATCTGCCCAATCTGTTCGAGCCGTTGATTGAAAAATATGGCGCGCAGCTCGTGCGCGTCAAAAATGACCAACAGGCGCTGATGGAAGCGGCGCTTTTACCCGATGTCTATTTCGCGTTCGGCGGCGGCGGCGATTTTATCTTTCCCGCGTTTCAACCGGTCGTGGATGGCCTCATGGCGATTGCCAAGATTTTGGAGCTGCTCGCCATCCATCGCACCACACTGCAACAAGTCGTGCGCGGCTTGCCGCCTTTTTTTGTGGCGCAGCGCCGCGTCTATTCGGCGTGGGAAAACAAAGGCAGCGTCTTGCGTTTGTTGAATGAACAATATCACAAGCAGCTGCTCAGCAGCGTTGACGGCATAAAATTAAGTCTGCACGGCAACGATTGGGTTATGATTGCGCCGGACCCGGATGGGCCATTCTTTCACATTTACGCCGAAGCGGCGTCGCGCGACGCGGCGAACGCGACGGCGGACCGTTACGCCCGCATCGTCGAAGGACTGCGCGCATGACCGTGACGGCGAGCGAACTTGCGGACGCGCTGCGCTGGCTTTGGCTTGCAGTGGGCGCAATCTGGATTGGTTATGGTTGGCAGCGCCGCGTTCCGTACGCGCGCGTTCTGTGGGGCGTCATCGGTTTGTTTGCGCTCGATTGGATTTTGCATCTCGTCGCGGATTTCGCCGAACAACCGGATTCCAATTTACCTTCCGATTTCGCGTTGTATTCGCTCGGCTTGATGACGGCGGCGCTCGCCGGGCTGGGCGTCGCGTTCGCGTACGGGCGCTGGCGCGGTCTCGCGCCAAATCGGCTCGTCGCGGCGGCGCTGCTGTGCATCGCCGTCGGCGCGGCAGCGGGCCGCGCGCAATATGTGTGGAACAATTGGGATTATTTTGGCGAGAACGCGGACGCCATCAGCGCGTTGGCGTTGGGCGGAATGAGCTGGCGCGGCGCGTTCATCGCCGCAAGCGTCGCCGCGCTCGGTTTCACGCTCGTCACGCGCCAAGCGTTTTGGCAGTACGCGGACGCGGCGGCATTGGGTGTAGCGTTGGCGCTGTCCATCGGCTGGTACACCGCGCACCGGACGCATTTGTATTACGGTTTGGCGCTGGACGAAACCGCCATCGTTCCTGCGGCGCTGGAACCGTTCACGCGCGCGGTTCGCGCGTTCGGTTTCAATTTCGCCCAAGACCTGCCCGACGCGTATAATGTGATTGCTTTGCGGATTCCCATCCAACTCATGTCCAGTATTTTTTATTTACTTTTATTTGGCGGCTTGCTGTGGAACGCGCTGCGCGAAAAATCGCGCGCGCACGACGGCGCGACGTTCCTCGCGTTTCTGGCGTGTTCTGCCGCCGCCGGTTTTATTTTTGGTTTTTGGCGCGGCGACGCGACGCCGCAATGGAACGGCTTGCGTTTTGACCAATGGCTTGATTTGCTTTTATTGGCGAGCGCGCTGCTTTTGCTCGCGCGCCGCAAATGGTTCGCGCGTCCGCAGCCGCGTCCTTCCATCGAGGCGATGCAGAACGTATGACGCGCCCCGCTCCCCTGCTCATCACCAATCAATCCGCGTTCGATGAAATGCTGACGCATTTGCGCGCGCAGCCGCGCATCGCCATTGATACCGAAGCGGACTCGTTGTATTCGTACTTTGAAAAAGTCTGCCTCATTCAAATTTCCATTCCCGAACACGATTACATTCTCGATACGCTGTCGTTTCGCCAGATTCAACCGCTCGGCGCGTTGTTTGCCGACCCGGCGGTGGAATTGGTGTTTCACGCCGCCGAGTACGACATTCTTTTGATGAAGCGCGATTATGATTTTGTTTTTGCAAATATCTTTGACACGATGGTGGCGGCGCGCATTTTGGGTTGGAAACAAGTGGGCTTGGGCAGCATCCTCGAACAACAATTCAACGTAAAACTCGACAAACGTTTTCAGCGCGCCGATTGGGGCAAACGGCCGCTCGCGCGCGAACTCATCGAATATGCGCGCAACGATACGCATTATCTTTTGCAGTTGTATGAAGTGGAAAACCGCGCGCTCACCCAAGCGGGACGGTTGGACGAAGCGCGCGCGGAATTTAACAAATTGACGCGCGTGAGTTGGAGCGAACGCGAATTCGACCCGCAGCGATACGCCACGCTCGACGGCGCGCGCGAGTTGGACCCCGTCGCGCTGGGCGCGCTGCGCGAATTGTATCTCTTGCGCGAAACGCTGGCGCGCAAACAAGACCGGCCGCCCTTTAAAATTATGTCGAACGTAACGCTGGCGCGCGTGGCGCGCGCGCAGCCGCGCAATTTGGCGGAATTGTCCGAGCTGCCCGGCGTGGGCGAATGGTTTGTGCGGCGGCACGGGCGCGAGGCGTTACAAGCCATCGAACGCGGCATTGCGCGTCCGCAGATGCGTTTGCCGCGACCGCCGCGCGGCGCGCCGCCGCTGGCGGACGCCGCCGCGCGCGAACGCTATGCGCGGCTCAAAGAATGGCGCAAAACGCGCGCCGCCGCGCGCGACGTAGAACCGGACGTCATTGTGTCCAACGACGCGCT
>JAJVIA010000097.1:0-15762 GCA_022072245.1 Anaerolineae bacterium | reverse complement strand
CCGCCGGTGCGCCCGACGCTGCCGTTCGCGCAAAAATTGAGCGAATACCGCGCGCTCGGCTTTGACGCGGTGCAATTGCACGACGACGACGCCGTGCCGGACCTTGACGCCTGGTCGCCCGCGCAATTGCGCGAACGCGCGCGCGCGGTAAAACAACAACTTGACGATTTGGGTCTGGTCGCGGAATTTGTGGCGCCGCGGCTGTGGGAACATCCGTTGACCATTGACGGCGCGTATACGTCGAACGACGCCAAGGCGCGCGCGTACGCGCTGGAACGTTCCAAAAAAGCGGTGGATATTGCAAACGAGCTGGGCACAAATTTGTTGACGCTGTGGCTCGCGCGCGAAGGCACGTACCTTCGCGAAACCAAAGACGTATCGCGCGCCACGCATCAATTGCTCCAAGCCATCAACGCGCTGCTCGCGTACGACCCGCAGCTCCGCATCGTCGTCGAACCGAAACCGAACGAACCGATGGATTTGGCGTACATTCCCACCATCGGACACGCGCTCGCGCTTGGGATGCAAACGGCGGACCCCAAACGCGTCGGCGTGCTGATGGAATCGGCGCATGCGATTCTCGCGGGCCTCGACCCGTCGGACGAAATCGGCTATGCGATGGCGTTTGGTAAATTGTGGAGCGTGCATCTGAACGACCAGAACGGTTTGAAATACGACCAAGACCGTTCGTTTGGCGCGGTGGACTTGCGCCGCGCGTTCAATCAAGCGCGCGTCCTCGACGAAAATAAATTTTACGCGGTCGGCATGATTGGCCTCGACGTCAAAGCGCTGCGGACGCAGCCCGCCGCGCTGGCGACCAAACATTTACGCAACAGTCTCGCGGTCTTTCTCAGACTCGTCGCGCTCGCGCGTTCGCTCGACCGCGCCAAAATCAACGCGCTCATCGCCGCGCGCGATTACGAAGAATTGGATTGGCTGATCCTCGACCAATTGATGAAATAGTTTTTTCAACGCGCGGCGCCGCGCGAAATTCTTGACGCGCAAAAAAAGCGAGCGAAAAATTTCGCTCGCTTTTTTTATCTAGCCCGCGCGCGGCGTCTGTTCCCAGACCCGCAAACCGTAACGGCTCAGATAAATCGGAATGTTTTGAAATAACGGACTCTCGGCTGTGATTTCGCGCAGCATGGCGCGTTTCGCATGCGACGAATCGCCGCACAACAACGTCAACGATCCGCCGTCGCCGCCCGCGCCATTCACCTTCCACCCCAACGCGCCGTGCGCCTGCGCGATTTCGATGATGCGCTGCGCGTCCGCGCTCACCAAAGCCGCGTTCAACTCGCGCTGGCCTTCGGTATTGCGAATCATGGCTTGGCCCAGCGCGTAAAAATCGCCCGCGTAAACGGCATCGCGCGAAAGTTCGGCGGTGGAGCGCAGGGTTTCAATTTGCCGCGCGGTGGGACCCGCGTTTTCCAATTCACGAATCACTTTTTCGTGGACTTGTGAAGAGTGATGCGCTTTGCCGACAAAAATTAACGCGAGGCGGCGCTCCAATTCCCACCAAATCGCATCCGGCACATGAATCTGTGAAACGGACGCGTGCGGATATTGGAACATTTCAATAAAGTTAATTCCGCCATACGCCGCGCAGATTTGGTCTTGGATGCCGCTCTGCTGTTTCAACAAATCCGTTTCAATCCGGTGCGCGCGATAGGCGACTTGATGCGCGGTCAAACGCCCCGGCGTCAAACGGTCGAGCGCGCCAAGTAACGCGACCGCCACGGCAGCCGACGTGCCGGTGGACGCGCCCGCGGGCGCTTGAGAAAAAAGCGAGACCTGAATCGCGAGGTCTTGCGGCACGCCCATATATTCAATGGCGGCTTCGAGCAGCGGATGACGCTCCCAATCCGTCCGCAAATGGCGCACGTAACGCTCGCCGTAATTTTCCGCAAAGATAACGACGCGCTCGAGCGCGTCGCGCGGATAAATTTCGATTTGCGCCTCAACGTAGGGATAAACGCCGATGTTGAAAATTTTGCCGTATTCGGCGAACCACGTATCGGTCCAACCGCCGTTATCGCAAATGCGAATCGGCGCGGCGCTGTGGATAATACGCAAAGGCGCGTTGGGCAAGGACATGAAAATTTTTTCCGTCAATTTTTTCGGACGGCAACTTATTGCGTCTGGTCGCCAAACCAGCGGCTGCTAATTTCTTGGTACGTGCCGTCCTGATAAAATTTCAAAATTTCCAGATTGACCGGTTCCACAAGCGGGCTGCCGGTTTTGAATCCAAAGCCAATGGGCAGCGGCGCAAAAACTGGACCCACGACGTGTACTTTACCATTGCCCCCGTGCGACGCGTAATATTGCATATTCGGCGCTTGAAAGACAACGGCGTCGGCGTCGCCCCGTTCCAATTGCGCGTACGCCTCGTTAATGGTCGCCGCGCCGCTAAAAGCAAGATTGTGCGCCGTCAAATAATCCGCGGCGGAACTGTCGGCGAGAGTGACAATCCGTTTGCCGGGCAAATCGTCGGGTCCTTGGATCGAATCGGACAATTGCTGCACCGTCAGCGTCGAAGTCGCCGCCGCCGTAAATTGCGCGATAAACACCACGCCCAGCAACCAAAAGGATACCGTCACGAGGCGCTTGATGGGCGTGCGCGCTTCTTTGTCGCCGTATTCGCCCGTCGCCACAATAATCAACAGATACCAAAACGCTTCCCAAATGTCGCGGAAATAGCCCTGTTGAAAATCGGGATTCTTGCCGAAATGTTCCACAAAATAAATTACGTGCGCCATGATTACGGCAAAAATCAAGGCGATGCCAAAAACCTGAAGCACCGTCGAACCAAGCAATGGCGCAAAGACGCTCAAGAGCGGACGCTGCGCCTGCGTCGGAACAAGAATTTGCAAACCGCTCATAAAATACGCGTGCGAAAAATCCAACGCGGCTTCGCGGTCCGGCAACATGCCAACGCCGCCAATGACCAAATCGAGGGAACCGTCATTCAGCATGGCGATGATTTGGTCTTGATTCGTCACCGGCACATACTCAAAGGCGATGCCCAAATCTGCCGCTATCTTTTCCCAATAGTCAATGCTGTAACCGCTATAGCGTTCGGCGTTTGCAATCACAAACGGTTCGCCGACGATAACGCCCACGCGCAATTTTTGCGACGACTGCGCCAAGACGCGCGGCGCAAGCGTCATGGCCAATAACGCCATAGCGCCGAACGCGCTGAAAAGAATGAGGAAACGAAAATGTGTTTTCATTTAGCCGAATCCGCTGCTGCCGCCGCCGCCGCCGCCACCGCCACCGCCGCCGCCGGAAAAACTACTGCCGCTCGAACTGCTGTGCCAACTGCTGCCGCCCGAACGAAAGCTGCTGCCGCTCGGCGCGGACGAAGGAACGCTCTGCACAAAGGTTGAAGCCGTCGTATTCAACATGGAAAAGAAACTCGCGCTCACGCTATTGAGCGAAGTGAACGCGCCGCGCGCCGCGCCGTCCAAAGACGCCGCGCCGCCAGAGGACATAGATGCGGACGCGCCGCTCCCCGTCGCGCCGCCGGACGAAACGGAATGGCTCGTCGTGGCGGGACGCGCGCCGGACGCGCTTGGCCGCGCCGAGTTGCGCGCCGCCGGCGCAATGTACCAAGTCGGCGCGGGCGTATCCACCGCCGCGAAGCTTTCCACCCACGTTTTGTCCAAGCCGAACGCGACGGCATACGGCAGATATTTTTCAAATTGGTCTTGCGCCGCCGCGACATCCGTATATTTTTCGACGCTTGTCAAATAGCGGCGAAACGCATTCCAGCGCGCGGTGGCTTCCGCGCCTTGGCGCGTTTTGCGCGGCAGATACCGCGCGAGATACATGAGCGCAAGCAAAATCACGCCGAGCGCAACCCACGGCGCCAGCGCCGCCCACGAAAAAAACAATTCCTTGTTTACAAATTGCGCCGCGAGGATTTGAAACAAGAACGCGGCGGGACACACCAACACTAGCAGCAGCCACGCGAAACGACGATACTGCCCGCGCACGCGTTCCGGCGATATATCCCAATAACCGCCCTTTCGCAGCTCGGCGTACAAACTGTCAAACGTTCGGTCAAGCGACGCGGTGAAACCTTGCCGCAGCGAACGCATACTGCGACTCGTTTCGCCTTTGAACAGCGCTTGCATCAATTGGCGCTCGTACTCGAATTCCAACGGCGGCGCGTCGCCAATTTTTTCAAAGACATAATCGTCGTTCGGGTCCGCCGTTTTCGCGCCTTGCGGCAGCGCGCGAATTCGAATCACGCCGCGCTGCGCCCAGTCAATCAAGGTCGCCAAGACATCGCGCACGTTCGCTTCTTCGTCAATCAAAGCGCCCGCCAACGCGGGCGTCAAGACGCTGCCCGTTCCCGGCGGCGTACGCGGCGGCGCGTTCAAAAATTCCGCAGGCAGCGCGACGGCGACATCGCGCCCGCGCGCATACCACAAGACCAATAAACCCAACGCGCCGCCAAGCAAAATGATAAACGCCGCGAGCCATGCGTACAAGGAAAAACGTTCGAGACGCTGCGCGGCAAGCTCTTGTTTGGCGACCTGCGCGTCGTCAATTTTTTGCCACGGCTGGACGGCTTGCGTGACGACGCCGCGCGGAAATTGGACGCGGATTTCCCATTCCACGCCATCGGCAAACGGTCCGCCGTTAAATTCGACGACGCGGCCATTCACGACGCGCGCGCCGTCGGCTGCGCGTCCATTTTTGTACGTTGCCGCCACAATTTCATCGGGCGGAAATTCCGCCGGCAGATGGACGGTCACGCGCGCAGCTTGAATCGGATAGCCGCGTTCATCCTCGATAAATTTCCACCAAAATTGGTCGCCGTCGTCATAAATGCGTAACGCATCGTGCAAGGTATAGCGCAATTGAAACGTGCGCGTTTCATTCGTCGCCGGTTCAAAATACCAATATATGGCGCGCCCGTCTTGGTCAAACTCGACGCGATAGGTATTGGGCTGTTCCGTATCGGCGCGCGCATACGGCGTACCATTTTCGCTCACGCCTTGAAATTCGAGCCCCGAAATGCGATTGAACGGAATGGAACGAAAAGCATACCGAAAGGGGCCGCCCTGAAAATTGACGACCCACGTTTCGACCACGTTCACCGTCCCATCGGCGTTGATGGTCATGTCCGCGTCGCGTCGTTCTACCTCAACGGCTTTGGTCTGCGCGTGCGCGCCGTGTAACGTCAGCGCGAACAAAAGGCACAGGAATGGAAAAAGGAAACGAATGGCTTTCATGGCTTCAAAAACTCGGCGTTAAATGACACAGCGCGCCTTGCGCGCGGCGTCCTACAGGTCTCGCCGCCCCGGCTGCAAATTCGCTTGCGCGACGCCGCGTTTGCCGTTCACGCGCCACGCGGCATCGGTTTGATTCAACGCGCTCACCTGTTCCGCGCGCAAACCGACCAGCGCGTCCGATTTCAAAGTCCGCAGCGCCACAAATGGTACGGGAAAATAACGCGTCGGATACTCGAAACGCATTGTCGGATTCCAATGCGCGTCGCCGACCGCGCGGCGATAATTGACGTCGCCTTTGAGAATGACAAAATCCGCCGCGCGCATCAAGTCCCACAAATCATCGGGCATTTCAAAATAATGCAGCGGCGTCGGATAAAACCAATGCGTGCGCAGCGTCAAACGCTTGGTCTGCAAATGGGCGCGCAAGCGCTGCGCCAACGCGCGCGTCGCGTCGTTCGCTTTTTCAAAGGCGTCGAGCGTGCGTAACGCATCCTGCGGCATGGCGTCGGAAACATAGAACGGCTGCGGTTTCAAATGCAGGACGATGGAATCAACATAAGGGCGTTCCCGCGCGGACGTCCGTTCCATCAACAAAAAATCAATCGCCGCCAAATCGAGCGCGAGCTCTGTCCCCGCATTGTCGGCGACGTACACGAGTTGGCGCACGCGCTGCGTTTGGAAAAATTCCCACACCGCAGCTATATCGTCCGCCAATAAATTTTCGCGCTCGTCGCGCAATTGCGCGGCGCGTCCGTGCAGCCGTTCGACATTGTACGACAAGTCCACGCGATTGCCCCACAGCGCGGCGTGCAAAAACCAAGCGAATACATCGCGTTCCGCCAATGCCGCGTCCTGCGCGGCGCTTTGCATGATGGACGCGACGCGCGCGGGCGCGGCATCGGGTTGCAGTTCCGCGTCTTTCAAGGGCGCGAACGGGTCGCGCTCGCGCCATGCGCCGATTTGAAAATAGCGCGTGATTTCCAAAATGCGGCGATAGAAATATGTTTCCGCCCAATACCACGGCACATTGAGCCAACTGCGTCCGATGTATGGTTTTGAAACCTGCCGCCAAAAATTTGTATCGGGCGCGTCCTCGCGCAGCGTTTGAATCGCGCCGTTCAAAATTTCCGCGCGCAATTTTGCCAAGCCGCGCTGCATGGCGGGCGCGAAATTGGGCGCGTTTTCCAAATCTTGCAAGATGCGCTGGTCGCGGACCTTGAGCGTGGCTTGGGCAAATGAACCCGCGTCGCCGGTCGCCAAAAGCGGCGGCAGCGTTTGTAAATCAATGCGGGGGCGCGGGAGATGAGGTTGTGACATTAAAAACCGAGCCCGCGCTGTTTCAAACTCGTAAATTTTCCTTGCGCCCCAATCACCAGATGGTCGAGCACTTCAATGTCGAGCAGTTCGCCCGCTTTGACGATTTCGCGCGTAATCGCCGCGTCTTCGGGCGACGGCGTCGCGTCGCCGCTCGGATGATTGTGCGCGAGAATAATGCCGGTGGCGTTCGCGCGCACCGCTTCTTTGAACAATTCGCCGATGCGGACGACGGTGGTATGCACCGAACCTTGATACACGCGCGGCCGTCCCAACACGCGATTTTTGGTATCGAGCAAAAGGGTTCGCATTTCTTCTTGTTCCAATCGTTCCATGTCGGACAATAAACGCGCGGCGTCTTCGGGCGATTTGATTTGCGGTTTCTCGATGGGCGCGGCGTCGGCGGCGCGGCGGCCGAGTTCAAAGCACGCGTGCAGTTCGGCGGCTTTGGCGGGTCCAATCCCTTTGAGGCGCGACAATTCTTTTAGGGGCATGCGCGCCAAACCGGGCAGCCGTCCACATTCTTCCAGCAGCGCGGCGGACAATTCCAAAACGTTCACGCCCCGATAGCCGGTGCGTAAAAGAATCGCCAAGAGTTCGGCGTCATTGAGAACGCCCGCGCCAAAATGCGCGAGCCGTTCGCGCGGCCGTTCAGCCGAGTGCATTGCCGCAATCGTATGGGCAGGAATTTCACGGGTTTCACGACGAGGATGGGACATGGCGCGAGGTAAAAAAATTTTGCATCGCGCGGGATGATGCAAAATTTTCCGAGTGACAACTTAAAACCAATCGCGATTTTTGAAAAAGGCGAGCATGACCAGCGGAATCACAATCAACGATCCATTCACGACCCAATAGAATACTTCGCTGTCGAGCGGCATAAAGCGCACAAAATTCATGCCGCCCCACCCGACAATAAACGACAGCGGCAAAAAGATGACCGAAATAATGGTCAGCGCTTTCATCACCTGATTGAGCCGGTTCGATTGCACCGACAAATAAGTATCCAAAGCGTTGCCCAACAAATCGCGCGCGGTCTCGATCAATTCATAAATGCGCGAGAGACGATCGTACAAATCGCGGAAATACAGCGCGGTCTTGTTGTCCACCAAGCCATAACGCGTTCCCGCCAGCGCGTTCATCACATCGCGCATCGGCGCGACGCTGCGCCGCATTTGAATCAATGTATGCTTGAGTTTGAAAATGCGCGCCTGCGTTTTGGGCGTCGCGCGTTGGAGCGTTTCTTCCTCCGCCGAATCAATCGCGTCGTCAATTTGGTCGAGCATCGGAAACAACGCGTTCGTCATTTCGTCCGCGATGAGATACAAAAAATAATCGGGGCCCAGGTCTTGGCGCTGCGGGTCGGCCTGAAAACGCCGAAAGGCGTGGTCAATTTCAGGCATCGGTTCGTCATGGATCGTAATGAGGAAATTGCGTCCGAGAAATACTTCTACTTCGTGGTCAATGATATCTTCGGCGTGGCGCGTGAGCGAGTGAATGGTGATGAATAGATACGCGCCAAAATCGAGGACTTTGGCGCGTTCATCATACGTCCGCACATCGTCCATCGCCAACGGATGCAAGTCATATTGCCGCTGCAAGGCGTCCAGCTGCATCTCGTCGGGCGATAGATAATCGAGCCATTGAAACGCCCTGCGCCCGCGTCCGAGATCCATACTACGCGTTCCGGCAGCGTTCGATGTAACGGGCTTGCTAGGGCTAGAGCGGTCCGGCATGACATCCCTATTTTACCAGAAATCGGGTTGATTTTATTTTTTGCGCGCAGGCGCGCGTCGCGTCCGATACGTCGTGCGTTGTTCGCGCGCAATTTTTGCATCGCCGCGCCAGAGGGAATGGCGAATACGCGAACAATCTTCGTCTGCGCGCGGTTTGCGGAACACAAAAAGATGTTCGTGCATGATGAGATAAAAGCGATAGCTGCGCGCCGCGCCGACCCAATGTGTCGAATGGGTAGTGTTGTGCTGCGTCTTGATGATTTCTTCTTTGAGAGCAAAACCGGCTTGCAAACAGCGGTCGAGGACGAAATGGGAGAGCGGAACGTAATGCTGGCCTTTGCGCGTGTCGCCAATCAAAATTGCGCAATAGCGGTTGGGCTTGAGCACGCGATGCAATTCGCGAACGCCTTTTTCGAGTTCGTCCAGAAATTCATGCATACCGGAAATGCTCGAAAGGTCGGCAGGATTTTTTCCGTCAGAATATTTGACAATGTTGGCGTACGGTGGGTGAGCGAGAATCAAATCAATGCTGTCGTCGGCGTGCGGGAGATTTCTCACATCGCCCAGCTGAACCGTTTGCGACGCGGGCTGGGGCGTTTCGAACCGCAAACGTTCGCGCGTAATGTTCACCGCGTTTGCATTAATGTCATAACCGATGGCGTTGCGATTCAACAGCCGCGCTTCGATGAGCGTCGTGCCGCTGCCGCACATGGGGTCAAGAACGAGTTCGCCTTCGGCGGAATAATTCAACAAAATATTTCGCGCGATCTGCGGCGCAAAATTGCCGCGATAATCGCCCTTGTGCGTCGCCCAATCGCCGCGCATGGGAAAATCCCAGACCGTAGTGGTTTCTGGAACGAAATTTTCCGTGTCGCGCTTACTCATACATTGAGGGATTTGATAATGAATTTGCGAGAATCCACCAAATATATCGAATTGTAATTATTGGGATCCGCAAATTCAAAATGCCATATCGAATATTCGTTTCCATTTTTCGCAAAGAAAAGCGATATGATTTTTTTCTTTGTGGCTTGCTGCCATTGTCGGAACGGATAATAGAGTTGTCGAATAAGCGTGTTGGAAGCATGCGTCGCTTTGGCTTCCACCAACGCCACTTGATTACGCCCTTCATATCCGGCATCCACTTCGGTTTGAACGCTTGACACTTGGATTTCGCTCTGGTTCACTCTGAATGTAAATGTCGGCGTGTATTTTCGTCCTCTAATCGTCAATACCAAACTATCATCGGCGAGCGCGGTTCTGATCAAGCTGGAGGCATACGCAAAATCTATATGCTGCATCTCTGAATTCCCAACCGTCGAAGTATCCAGTTTGTAATCAAGTTTGGATACGTACAATTCCGTCGCGTGCGTAACTGGCGGAATATCAATATATCCCTCGCCCTTTACGACAACATAGCTGCTGTTGGTGACGGGCAGCAGAAACAAGCCCTTTTCTTTGAAAACGCCCGGACGGCTTTCGCGTGTATCTTGTTTGCAAAGAACGCGCACTTCACGGTCGCTGGTCGTATCAAAATGACGACTCACCGCTTTGATTTGCTTGCCCGAAAGCGCAAAGGGCGCCTCGTCAAAGTTATGTTTATCCATCGCGTAGCGTTCGAATATTTCTGCCCAGACCGTATCTCTGCTCATGAATCGTTCATCCCTTGTTGCGAATAACCCGTTTGATAATTCATGATCAACAGTTCATTGATCTTGCCGCGTTTCGTCGCGTCACAATTGATCATGCGGCTTGCCCGAACCCGCTTGATGTTGAATCCTTTGTACAACGCTTCAAAAAAATGATCGTCAGGATTTTCGTTTTGGGGGTCCGAATTACTCAACATAAGTTTTGCGCCGCGTTCGTCCAAGGTTCGATAAAAATGCGCCAGGCGCTTTTGTTCCTTGTCCCCGAACTCGAATCGAGCGTATGAAGTAAAGCTCGCCGTCGGACTGATGGGACGATACGGCGGATCAAAATAGACAAACGTCGCGTCATGCACATTACGTTCGCACCCTTCAAAATCCGCGCATTGTATTTTCGCGCCTTGCAAAATGCGCGAAACCGCGCGCAAATTCTCCGCGTTTGCAATTTGCGGATTCTTGTATCCGCCAAAAGGAACATTAAAATCCCCGCGCGCGTTGACGCGAAATAATCCGTTAAAACAAGTACGATTCAAAAAAACGATTTGGGCAGTGCGTTCAATCCATTCCGTTTGATACCGGTCAAAATCAATCGCCGAACGGCTGCGGTTAAATTCATCGCGCACGGCATAGAATTGGTCTGCTTTTTTTTCTTGCGGCAGCGCGACATATTCCGCGCGCATGTGTTCCAGCCGACAAATCACCGCTTCCACGCTTTGCTGAATGGTCTGATATGCCAAAACAAGTTCTTTATTCACATCCAACAGAAAAAATTCAGCCGCCGGATAATTTTGCGCCACATAAAAAAACATTGCGCCGCTGCCCACAAATGGCTCGACATAGCGCGTAATCCTTTTACTGGAGAGTTCGGGCGGAAAGTACGCAGTCATTTGCTCAAGCAACTGTGTCTTGCCGCCAGCCCATTTGAGAAAGGGCTTGGCTTTGGCGTGCGCGATAAATAATTCTTTCCGCATCAGGCGTAAGACGCCCGCAGAAAGCAACGCTCAAAAAACTATTCAGATGGCGGAGTGAGATTTTCAACAAGCGCGGAAGGATTGAGGTCGAGGGCTTGGGCGATTTTCAGAATATTGATGAGCGAAATATTTCGCTCGCCGCGTTCAACGCCACCAATATAGTTACGATGCAGGCTGGACCGTTCCGCCAAAACTTCTTGCGATAATCCGAGCGCCATGCGGCGGCGACGGATGCGTTCGCCCAAATCACGCAACGGGTTGTTTTTTTTACTCATGCCATCGGGAACCGAATTATGTTGCTTTGCGAGGTCGCAACAAATTGTAGATTCCCGCGTGCCAAAGGTCTACACACTATGAGTGTGACGCGCTTGGCCTTGGAACCCAAGCGCCCACCGCCTCGAAACGCGGGCGCGCGTTTTTCGTTTTTTTTGCGCGGCGTGCGCGAGCCAACTATTGCGCGCCCAGAGGCAAAGCGCAGCGGACAATCCATCCGCGTCAGCCCGCCCGTCACTCGTCGCGCAGACGCAGCGCCGTATATCCAAACAGCAGCGCGCCGAACGCCGCCAACGTCCCCAACGCAAACGGCACATCGCGCGCGGGCAAAATTCCCATCAACGCCGCGCCGAAAATCCCGCTTGCGCCGAGAACGAGCGCGCCGAGTAAAATGACATATTTTCGTTTCATCCCGCGCCGATACTTTAACGCGCAAAAAACAAAACGCCCGCCGCAATTCATTTGCCGCAGGCGTTCATTGTTTGGCGCGTGGTTAATTGACTTGCGATTTCAAGTACGCTTCAATCAAGGGGTCAATCTCGCCGTCCAGCACGAGGTCGGTGCGCGCCGTTTCGTACTCGCTGCGATTGTCTTTGACCATCTGATACGGATGCAGCACGTACGAACGAATCGCGTTACCCCAACCCGCTTCGACGTGTTTGCCTTTGATGCGCGCGCGTTCCGCCTCTTGTTCCTCGATTTTCTTTTCCGCCAAACGGCCGCGCAGCACTTTCCACGCATTCTCTTTGTTTTGCAATTGCGAGCGTTCGTTCTGACACGTCACCACAATGCCGGTGGGTTCGTGCGTGAGCCGCACCGCCGTCGCCACCTTTTGCACATTTTGACCGCCGTGTCCCGACGCGTGATAAATATCTATCCGCACGTCGTCGGGATTGATTTCGATATCGCCTTCGTCTTCGAGTTCGGGCATCACCTCGACCAACGCGAACGAAGTATGGCGGCGATTGTTGGCGTCAAAAGGCGAGAGCCGCACGAGCCGATGCACGCCGCGTTCCGCCTTCAAACGGCCATACGCGTATTCGCCTTGCACCTGAACCGTGACGCTTTTGATGCCCGCTTCTTCGCCTTCGGTCTCTTCTAAAATTTCCGTACGATACGCGTGCGCTTCCGCCCAACGCAAATACATCCGCAAGAGCATCTGCGCCCAATCTTGCGCTTCCGTGCCGCCCGCGCCCGCGTGAATCGAGAACGCGGCATTATTGCGGTCATACTGTCCCGAAAACAAAAGATTGAATTCGATTTGCGCGAATTCTTGTTCCAGCGCCGCCGTTTCTTGCGCGACCGCCTGGATTTCGTCCGCGCTATTTTCTTCAATCGCAAGCTCCAGCAAATCTATCGCATCGGTCAAACGCGCGCGCAGAGTTTTCCAACGCGCGACTTCGGCTTGGCGCGTCGTGAGGTCTTTCATTACCTTTTGCGCGTTTTGCGTATCATTCCAAAAATCGGGCGCGCTGCTCTGCTTTTCCAGTTCCGCGATACGTTGTTCTTTGGACGGCAGGTCAAAGACGCTCCAACAGCGTCGCGAGGCGCGCGTTCATTGCATTGAGGCGTGATTTCAAGTCTTCCATAAGTTTGTACCGATTCAAGATTCAAAAAATTTCACGCGGAAATTTTTTGAATCTTGAATCTTAATCCTCAAATAGATCATTCACAAATTCTTGCGCGTCGAATTCTGCAATGTCGTCAATGCCTTCGCCCGTGCCGATATATTTAATGGGCAATTTCAATTCTTTGGCAATGGCAAAGACAATGCCGCCTTTGGCGGTCCCGTCGAGTTTCGCCAAAACGATGCCCGTGAGCGGCGCCGCTTTTTGAAATTCGCGCGCTTGATTCAAACCGTTCTGTCCCGTCACCGCGTCAAGGACGAGCAGCGTTTCGTGCGGCGCGGTCGAATCGCCCTTTTGCAGCACACGCGCGATTTTTTCCAATTCCTTCATCAAATTCGTTTTCGACTGCAAGCGTCCCGCCGTGTCAATAATCAATACATCGGCATTGTTAGCGGCAGCCGATTGATACGCGTCGAACGCCACGGCGCCGGGGTCCGCGCCTTGTTGATGCGCGATGACATTCACCTTGACGCGCTCGCCCCACACTTGCAGCTGCTCAATCGCCGCCGCGCGAAACGTATCGCCCGCCGCGAGCAGCACGCGTTTATTTTGGTCGCGGAAATATTTGGCGAGTTTGCCGATGCTGGTCGTCTTGCCCGCGCCGTTCACGCCGACCATGAGAATGACGTGCGGCTTGGCTTGCCAGACGCCGCGCGTCGGCGCAGTCTGCCCCGCGTCGTTCAAAACCTTGACCAGTTCCTCTTTGAGGAGAGCTTGGATTTTTTTCGGATTGACGAGCCGTTCGGCGTCCGCGCGCGCGCGCAGCTCGTCCACAATTTGCATCGTCGCTTCGCCGCCGAGGTCGGCTTGAATCAACGTATCTTCCAAGTCCACCCAAAATTCCGGCGTGATTTCATTGTCCAGCCAGATGAGATTTTGCAGTTTGGTCTTGAACGATTCGCGGGTCTTGGTCAACCCTTCTTTGGTTTTTTCCTTGTCGCGTTTGAGAAAATTAAACAAGCGTATGACTCCGTAAAAATTGGCGCGTAAAGCGGCAACGAATTATACAAGCAGTCGGTCATTTCTAAAATAAAAAACGGACAGGTTTTTGCCTGTCCGTTTTGCGTTCTGCGTTCACTCGCCGGTTTGCGAAACGCCGGTACCCGCGCCGCTTGGCGGTCCCTGCTCAATCGTCGGCGGCCGCACCGTGCCGCTCGAATTTGCAACCTGCACCATGCTCGCGTCCGTCGAACCTTCGCTGCTCGCTTGCTGAATAAATTGGGTCAACCCCTGCACGAGATTGGTAAATTCCATCGGGAAAATATATTTCGTCGAAGGACTCGCGCCCAATTGTTTCAACGTGTCCATGTATTGCAAAGACAAGGTTTTGGAATCAATGTTGCGCGCCACGTTAAAAATCGTTTGCAGCGCCAACGAGTACCCTTCCGCCTGCAAAATGCGCGCTTGGCGTTCGCCTTCGCTGCGGAGAATCACCGCCTGCTTGTCGCCGTCCGCCACCGTAATCGCCGCCTGGCGTTTGCCGTCGGCTTCGGTCACTACCGCGCGCCGCGAGCGTTCCGCCGACATTTGGCGCGTCATGGCTTCTTGAATATCGCGTGGCGGCACGATTTCGCGGATTTCCACCGCCGTCACTTTGACGCCCCAGCGCTCTGTCACCTCGTCCAATTTCGTACGCAGCACCGTATTGATATGTTCGCGCTGCGCCAACACATCGTCCAAAATAATATCGCCAATCACCGCGCGCAAAGTCGTCGTCGCAATCCCTTGCGATGCGCCCGTGAAATTGCCGACCTGCACGACGGACGCCACCGCTTCGACCACTTTGGAATAAATCAAAAAATCCACGCTAATCGTGACGTTATCTTTGGTGATACACGTCTGATGCGGAATTTCTTGAAACTGTTCGCGCAAGTCCACTTTGACCGGCTGATCCACAATCGGAATCAAAAAGACGACGCCAGGCCCTTTGCTGCCAATCGCCTTGCCGAGCCGAAAGACGACCAAACGCTCGTATTCGCGCACGACGCGTATGGCGCTCAAAATGAGGACCAGCAAAATGATGAGAATAAAAACGAGACAAATCAGACTCAAAAGCGCCGATTGCATACGCTGCTCCTTGATATTTTTTCGCGCGAAATAAAATGCGCCCCCAAACTGAACCGCGTCCATTATAACACAATGGTTGACCCGCGCGGATAGCAATGTTACAATCAGCCCGTTTTGTACGCCAACCTTTATTGAGGAACCGTCATGTCTCAATCCGCTTCAGCCATCGCCTTTGCGCGTCAAGCGCACGCGCGTTTTCTTCAAGAATTGCAAACTTTTGCCGCCATCCCTTCCATCTCCACATTGTCCGAACATCAACCCGATATGCAGCGCGCTGCAGAATGGCTTGCCGCGCAATTGCGCGCGCTCGCTTTGGATAACATCGCCCTTCTCCCCACCGGCGACGCGCACGCGCCGGGGCATCCTGTGGTGTACGGCGAATCCTTGCACGCGCCCGGCAAGCCCACTATCTTGCTCTATGGGCATTACGACGTGCAGCCCGTTGACCCGGTGAACGAATGGCATACGCCGCCTTTTCAACCAACCGTGCGCGGCGATAATTTGTACGCGCGCGGCGCGGCGGATATGAAAGGCAATATCCATGCCGCGCTCAAAGCGCTCGAAGCGCTGCGCGCAAACGGCGGACTGCCCTTTAATCTCAAAGTTCTCATCGAAGGCGAAGAAGAAATCGGCTCGCTTCATCTCGGCGCGTTCCTCGACCAACACGCGGACATGCTGCAATGCGATTTGTGCCTCAATGCCGATTCTGGAATTTTGGGGCCCACGCTGCCCTCGTTGATTGCGGGATTGCGCGGTCTGGCGTATTTTGAATTGTGGGTGTACGGCCCCGCGCAAGATTTACATTCCGGCTTGTTTGGCGGTTCGATTCACAATCCCGCGCAAGCGTTATGCGAATTGATTGCCGGGATGCACGATGAAAA
>JAJVIA010000081.1 GCA_022072245.1 Anaerolineae bacterium | reverse complement strand
AGCGCCGCCCCGTCGTACGTGTTGGCGATGTTCGGAATCGGAAAGGTCATCGGAATAACGGCTACGCGCGTTTGCGGCGCGTGTTCTTGGACCAGCGCGCCGTCTTGCGGCGTAATCGCAATCGTATGGCGATAGGTGTTATAAATGCCGTATTCTTCTGCTGTCACACGCGCGTCGCGCGAATCAAAAAACATTTCGGCGAGCAGCGCGGGCGGAACGCGTTCCGGTGCAAGCGGCGGGGGCGGAAGCGCATTTTTCAGGATTTGGTAGCGCGCTTGATACGAGGTCACAAAATCGTGCATATCCATCAGCGTATTTGTAACGGCGCGCAAGCGTTGAGAAACGATGCGGTCATAAAACGCATAGTTAATCAAGATGGTATCAGCTCGAACGGTCTGCGCCAGCCGCTCGAACCAGCGCGGCATAGAAGGCAGGACAAAGCTTAACGAACTCAACGGTATGCGACGCGGGAAATAACGCTGCGCGAGATGCCAATAGTGATTGTAGCGCCAGTCCCCGCGGGTCGGCGTGTGAATTTGTAGCGTGGGACTGCCTGCGGCAAGATAGTCGGTCTGTGAAATAGAGTCCCACTTGGTTTCAGAAGTGTATTCAGAACTTGCCAGTGTAACCGGATGACCCGCCTCGCGCAGCGCGGCGAGAATTTCGATACAGCGACGATGCGTGCCGGAACGCGGTGGAAACGGATTGTGCGGAAAAAAGACGAGGACTGGAGCCATAAGTCAACAGGCGATTGTTTAGAAACGCCCAAGAGTCCTTTGCGGCCTTGCGATAAAGGATATTGCACACGGACGTCCGAATTGCGCAGATCGTTGAAAAGTTGCAAAGTTCGGATCGCTTACCGAGCTGCATTGGTTCTAGACGATATAGTCCCAATAGACGCGACAGGATTCTGTTTGCGGGTCAATTTTTACTTGCAGGGAGCGTTCGCCGACGAGCGGACCCAGGATTGGAAAACGACGCAAAACTCGTTGATTCCATTTGAGCCGGCGCGGCGTTGGCGGCACGGGTTCGCCGTAACGTTGAAGCACTTGACGCGCTTCGCTCAAGTACGTGGCATAGCCGTCCACCGATTTTTGCGCGCCATAATAACGGAAACCGCCGATGACGGCATTGGTTGTGGCGAGATGAGCATGTTCCCAAAAGCGCGCCCATAAATCAAAATCGCCCGCCGATTTCATTTCAACCGCCATGCGCGCGCCGCTTTTTTCCCACAAACTGCGCCGCCAGTACGTCACCTCTTGCATGGTGTGAAAACGAAAATAGTGGTCGCGCTTGAGATTGCGCCCGCGATAAAACGAATTTCTCGAATAACCGTCAATCTGCCAATAGTTGATGGGATAGCCCTCGTCGGACCAAAAAATTTGCGCCGCGCTGGTGAGCCATTCGATTTGTGGACACTGTTGCAAAATATGAACGACGGTGCGTATCCCCCATGGACAAATTTTATCGTCCGAATTGAGCCAGCCCATGATCTCGCCCGAACTGTGCGCGAATCCTTTTTGAATGGCGTCGTACTGTCCGCCATCTTTTTCACTGACCCAATACGCCAGCCGATGCGCGTACTTTTTGATAATGTCCACACTGCCATCCGTCGAACCGCCGTCAATGACAATGTATTCGATATTGGGATAATCTTGGTTGAGAATCGAACAGAGCGTCTCTTCGAGGAACGGAGCTTGATTGTACGAGGGCGTGACGATGCTGACGCGCGGCAACATGGATTTATAGAAAGCTGCGTTAGACAATTGTGCGCCAATAGGTGACACAATCCTCCGCGTTAACCGTGAGCCGGACGAATCGGGCGCGCGTGGCGAACCGCGGCGCGAGGCGTGGCGCAAGACGAAGCAAGCGCGCGCGCGCGTGATAAAGCCAATTAATTCCGAAAGCGTCGTCGCGGCGCAAAAAGCGCGCCGCCTCATTCCAATACTCTTGGTCCGGTGGAGGCGCATCGCTGGCGGCGCCGCCCAATGGTAATTTTAGCGTCACCAAATCCGAATGTCTCCAGAAGCGGGTCCACAGTTCAAAATCGCCCGCATGTGCGAGCGATGTTTTGACGCTGGCGCCGCTTTGTTCCCACAACGCGCGCCGCCAAAAGATCCCGGCGCGTGGTAGTGCGTAACGATAGTCCGGCCCGGATTTGAGATTTCGCCCGCGCAGAAAAGTGTCATGCGAAAAGCCATCCAGCGGATTTTGCGTAATCACGAATTGCGAACGGGTCCATTGAACGGGAATGCCGCCTATCAGCCAACAAATGGAATGGCAATTTCTGAAAACTGTGGACACCGTATCACATGCCCAAGGACACAAACGGTCTCCGGCGTCGAGCCACGCCATGATGTCGCCTTGCGTTTGGGTGAACACGCGATTCAGCGTTTCAACTTGCTGTTCTGTCGAGGCACAGAAATAAAGTTCGGCGCGCCCGGCGAATTCTTGCAGCGCCTCTTGACTGCCATCGGTCGAGCCGCCGTCAACGACATGACACCGGATGCGTGGACTGCTTTGGGCGAGAACGGACGCAATCGCCGCGCCAATCCATTGACGCTGATTGAGACATGACACGACAATTTCGATGCTGGGCGAATCAGCCATTGTTTGTTCGCAAATCGGAGATCTGAAGGGACAGTCTGGCGGTTGATGTCTGTGAGCGCGAGCGGGACGCGACAATCTCTTGCATCCATTCTAAATAATCATTCGTCTGCCGCGTCAAGTCGTACTCTCTTTGCGCCACTTGGACCGCTTCTTGGCCGAACGCCGCCGCTTGCTCGGGATTGTCCAACAACGCGCGGACGCGCGCCGCCATTTGCTCTGCGTCTTGATGTGGGACCAAGAAACCTGTCTCGCCGTCGCGAACCTGTTCGGGGATACCGCCAACGGCGGAAGCAACAACGGGAGCGCCGCACGCCATCGCTTCGAGTACAGTGTTGGGAAACGTATCCCAATGCGCGGCATGTAGAAAAACATCGCTGGCTTGATAATATTGCGCGATGCGAGTGAGGTCTTGCTCGATGCCCACCGGACGAATTTCGGTTTGCCCAATCCACTCACTCGCGCCCGGTTGACCGAGCAGCAAAAAAACAAGCGGTTGTTCCGGTCGTTGCGCGGCAACTATTTCAACAGCGCGGCGCATAGAGGCATAATCTTTCCAGCGGTTGTGTTTGACCCGGTTGCCGCTTGCCAAAAGGAATATTTTGTCTGGCTCTAAACCCAATACTGCGCGTGCGCGCTGTTTGTCGGCAGGATAAAAAAGTTGCAGGTCAATCCCGTATGGAATCACGCGCGCTTGAACAATGGCGGGGCGAAGGATGGATTGTTCGACTTTGTTCATCAAGCCGCGCGACGGCGTTGCCACAAATAATTGGCTCCGGGCAAAAATGTTTTTCTTGCGTTGCCAATTCCACGCCGTCAAATCGCGCGGTACTGTCGGAGGCAGCGTCAAATCCGGGCAATGACCGCAGCCGGTCCGCCATCGTGTGCAATCCAAAGAATGAGCGCAATGTCCGCTCAGCAGCCATGCGTCGTGCATTGTAATAATGATTGGCGCCGCGCGTCCGAGGTCTGGCAAAACGCGCAAATCAAAATAATTGCCGTGTAGATTGTGCAAATGCAAAACATCGGGGGGCAAAGGCAGCAGTTGGAGCAGACGACGACTGATCGGAAAATGAAAACTCTCCAAGCCGAGTTTTTGTTCGAAATCTCTTCTGCCTCGCCCCAGGGCATCCAACCAAAATACGGCGCGGGAAAGCTTGTGCGCGCGACCAGCGTGCGGCGCGAGCCAGTCGCGCAATTGGAACATTGTAGATGCCCACGGCGGGCGCTCGGGCGGCGAACCAATTTCGATAACGTTCGGGTCTGTCGTAGTCTTGACGCCTACAGCCAGCGCGCTGTGATGACCGCGCTGACGGTATCCTTGGTACAACAACCAGGCAATACGTTCTGCGCCGCCTGCTCGGTCGCTTGTGTTGACGGTGAGAATTGAAAGGGGGCGCATCATCGTATAAGGTAATTTGCTGCCGCGCTAAAGATTGAATGCAAAACGGTTACACGCTTTGCCCAAGCAGTGTCGCATTGTGCGTCGCCAAAAGTTTCGCCCAACGCGCCACCCGTTCCTCGATTTCATTGGAGGATACCACGTCCTTTTCATAAACCGTTGTTGGCGGGTGAGGGGTTAACCGTTGCGCGCGTCCCTGAATGCGGCGCTTTTCAAAACGCATAAAAGAATGTAGACGATTGACTGAAGGATTCACCAGCGTATGACGGGCGGGTATGGCAGGACGCTTGGCGTTGCCTTGCAAAAGTTGCGCCAAATGATCGGCAAGATTTGAAATACTGTCGCCGTGCGCCATCATCGTGCGGCGCGCCCATGCGGCGAGACGATTTTCAAACGGCGTCGTGTCCAGACAAGCGCGTTCAAATTCAGCCAAAGTATTGATGCGCGGGGCATGGGCGTGCCAATTGGCGCTCAAAGCGTCGGGCAAGGGATACGGTTCGAGCATATATGCCGGTTTGCCTGCGACCGCCGCTTCAATCAGACTCGTGCTGTACGAGGACAAGACCACATCGCTCGCCAAAATCCACTCGCGCACACTCGCTTCTTTGTTCAAGTGCAGGTTAGCGGGCAGCGCGGGACACAGCGCGGCGACTGCCTCTTGAAACTCGACAAGCGACGTAGTCGGACGCGGGCGCAAAATGATTTCCACGTCGCCGCGCGCCGCGCGCGCGGCGCACCATTCGATGGCTTGACGAAACGAATCACGTGAAAATAATTTCATGCGGTCCATCGTTTGCCTCTCCAAGCCCTCATGCTCCAAAGCATTAAACCGCCACTCTTTATAAAACGCCCAATTGTAATTTTCGGGAAAAAAGATCCAACGTTTGCGAGGGTCCAGCCCGTATCGTTTTGCCAGTGTTGCGCGGTCGTCAAAGAAAAATCGGTACGGCGCGTCGTACAGTGTGTATGTGGGATTGCCGTTTATAAAAATATGCTCGGGGAGGACCCCACGCGCTTGAATCAACGCGGCATATTCCGCGCTCCATGCGTGATGCAGCACATGTTTGGTTTCAAAAACCCCGCGCGGCAATTTAGCTTCGCGATTGCCGGGGTACAGCAGCTCTTCCCAAGCCATATTAAAGTACGTTGCGCGCCGCCAATCGTACATAAAGGGATAGTGACGCGCGCTGTCGGAATAGCAAAACGGAATCGCGACGAGACGCGGCGTCCAATGCGCAAGCGCGTAGGCGACGCCGTGATACTGGTGCGCGATTTTGACTGTCAAGCCGTGACGCGTCTCGACAAAATGTTTGACCAAACATGCCACGTCCAATTCGCGCGTAACATGTTCGTAAAAAAGTAATAGATCAATGTTTTGCATGACGTTACGCGTCGTGCGCGTGCAAAATGCGTTCCGCCAAACGCGCGCCAGACAGGCGATGGCGTTCTAATGCTTCCCACGGCGTTCCCATAGCGGGAAATCCTTCTACGCCGTACTTGGCAAAGACTTTGCCATCGAGCTGTTTGGTTGCCGCCAACTCGTTCAACAGGATGTCGCCCAGCCCGCCCACTGGCGCATGGTCTTCGACCACATGCAGAAATTTGAAGGGCGTAACTATGTCCGCAAACCATTCGCGGTCAACTCGGTTTAGCCACGGTAAATTGATCACGCGCAGTCCAAACCCCAACGTGCGTAAATACTCTGCCGCAAGCAACGTTTCGTGCAGCATCACCGGTCCGTACGCAAAGCAAACTGCGTCCGCGCCATCGTGTAGAATCGCGCCGCGTCCACGCTGTAATTGGTATGCGGCGGGCAGCGTTATTAAACGCGGCGAAGGCCCAATCACCAGACGCACCGCGCAATTTTCGGGCGCGGATGTGATGCAGTATTCGGCAATCCATTTTGCTTCGACGTCGTTACACGGTTCTAGAATTTCCACATTAGGCAGCGCGCCGAATAAAGAAATGTCGCGAATACTTTGATGCGATTTGCCGGGACCTGCGGGAATCAGTCCCGCGTAATGGCACGCATAGATGATTTTTGTCTGTTCGGTTGCGTTGTTATAGATTTGTTCGTTGGCGCGCGCGGCGAGAAAACTGGCGAACGAATTGACGACGGGCAGCAGTCCCATGCGCGCAATCCCGCCTGCCATCGAAACCATGTCTTGTTCGGCAATGCCGTTTTCGATAAAACGGTCGGCGTGCGCTTGGGCGAAACCGCGAATGCGACAATCCGCGGCGAGGTCGGCGTCCAAGACCACCAATTCGGGATGTGTCGCACCGAGCGCGGTCAATGCGTCGCCAAACGCGGTTGCCACATATTCATCGCTGACTGGGCCCGATTGGGGCGCTGGTTGGCTTTCTTGTTCGCCAAACAATTGATTGTTGGTCCCGACGAAACCGGTGGGGCGCGCTTGGATTTCCGGCGGCACAAATTCTAACGTCACCGGCGCGAGCTGCAAGGACGCCAAATGCGCGTTGATGCTCGCGACAAGTTCCGCATGCGCAGCGCGATACGCCGCATCGGCGGGCGCGCCCGCGTGCCAACGATACAGACCGTTGCCGTCTTGTAATGCCTGCGGGTGTTCCATAAAAGAAACGCCGCGCCCTTTGAGCGTATCGGCAATCAAGATTTTTGGTTGATCTTGGATCGTCGCAAATTCTCGCAAAGTCGCGTCGAGCTGCGCGAAATCATGCCCGTCGCAACGCGCGACGCGCCAGCCAAAATCCCGAAAAAGTTCGTCAAGCTTTCCCAACGGCATGATTTCCGAAACTAGCGTGTCGGTTTGCACTTTGTTGTGGTCAAGCAGTACGTTTAGATTTCCGATACGTTGATGCGCTGCCGCGCGCAATGCCTCATAGTTTTGTCCCTCTTGCAATTCGCCGTCGCCAATCATGACATACACCTGTCCGCCGAGCGCGCGCTGTCGTTTGGCCCATGCCATACCACGTCCTTTGGAAATACCCATGCCGAGCGAGCCGGAATTGGCTTCAAGTCCGCGGATGCCAATGTCGGGATGTCCATCGAGTCCGCCATAGCGGCGCAGCTTGAGCAGTTGCTCTTGAGATAGGACATCGAGCGCGTACAGCAGCGCATACAAACCCGGTACGTCGTGACCTTTGGAGGAAAAGAAAATATCGCGCGCGGGATTTTCGAAACCAACGCGCAGGGTATTCATGTGGCGATAGTACAGCGTGACGATTATATCCATCGCGCTGAAACTGGAGCCGAGATGTCCGGACCCGGCGCGTTTCACAGCGGTCAATGCGTTAACGCGGCAGATGTCCGCAATCAGCGCGAGGCGCGCAGAGTCGGGGATGGACGCGTGGACAATACGTTCGATTTCGGGGCGCGGGATGAGAAAGAGTTCGATCATATTTGACGTTTATCTCGTTGTCTTTCTGGTTCGATTGATAATTTCAAAATAGATGGAACGCAGCGAGTCGTTGCTGTTCAGTACCTTGAACGCGGAAACGCGCGCGTGAAACGTGCGGGGCGCGGCGCGCAGCTGCTGGACAAATAATTGTTTTGCAAAGGCGTGCAATTCCATATCCAATTGGTTGTTTTCGCGAATCAAGTTCAACGTTGCGGCGTCGAGTGCATCTGCCATAATTCGATTTTTGGTGACGTTTTTTTTCTGATACCAGGGCGTTGTCCAGCCGAATGTATGTTGAGCGAGCAACATGCTTTCGTCAAATTGCTCGACCAAGCCAACGGCCGCGCACTTTTTGCTTAGATTTTCTTTGGCGCATTCGAGAATGTCGCGCGTCAATTTTCCAAACGGAATATGGCTCGCGCCTTTGGGCCCTCCGCCCACAAAACGTGTTTGTCCATTATCAGAGGCAACTTTGGACATGCCGCTGCGGATATAGGCATCCAAGCTCAGATTGTTTGCAATGATCGTCTGATGAAAGGGATGAATCGGTGTGCGTCGGACATAATAGTAATCCGAGATGACGCGTTCGATGGGGTCGCGCAACATGGTGAAATAGGTTGATGGCTGGGGCAGTATTTCGTCAAGCCCGAAACCAATGTGACCCTTGATGACGCGAAATTTTCGTTTTTGGTCTTTGGGCATTGCCTGTAGCCGCTCAAGCGCGCCATCGTGTGGGGTATGAAAAGAGTAAATCTCATCGGCGGGGTACATGCGTTGAATAATGCTATTAACGGTACTCCCCGCGACCTTGGGGATATGAACAAAGATAAGTGTCGTCATGGAGCAAGTACAAATCCTTTCTCGTGAATGTGCGGGAGCCGCGCTTCGCCCGTGCGTAACAACTCTTCGCCCAACAGCCAGTCCAGTGGCTGATTGATGTCAAAGCCCTCGTAGTCCTGCGTGAAAAAAGGCATTAGCACGGTCCCCGAGATCGAATGTTGCTCGAAAACGACGCGTGTCCACGCGATTTCAAGACTCGCATTTTGCGCGTACACCTCCGGCAAGCTTTGGTATTGGCTGCTGTGCCATGGCTGCTCGGCAGGCGAAAGAGGCAACAACGGCATCATGCGTTTTTTACGCACCACCCACATTTTGCCCGGATGTTGTTTGCATTTTTCAACCGCGCGTAAAGAGTCAATTCCTTGTTCGGCGCGAAATTCTTGCCACGCGCGCTGAATCGTTTCGGGCTGTCGAAAGGGACTTGTGGGGCGCAGAATGCTAAAACAATCATACGCGTTGCCCAGCAGCTTGAGCTGTTGGAGGGTATATTCAACCCATTCGATGTCCGGCGATAAATCGCCTGCCAATGCGGCGGGCCGCAAAAATGGAACCTGCGCGCCATAATGTCGCGCGAGTTCCGCATAGCGTGATGAATCAGTGGATACGACAATGTTGGCAAAGATATTGCTCGCGCGGGCAGCGGCAATGGTATAAGCCAGAAGCGGATGACCGGCAAGCACACGGATGTTTTTGTCGGAAACGCGTTTGGAACCGGCGCGTGCGGGAATGAGAGCTATGATTTGAGGTTCACTCATGGTTAGTTGTCGGCTCGAGTTCGAGGCGGCGCGTATTGCGGCGTGGAATGAGCGCTAGACGAGGTTGGGGTTCACCGTGATGTAAACATCTTTGAGCGTCGAGTATATATCTAATGCTTCGGTGCCGGGTTCGCGCGTGCCGTTGCCGGATTGCTTGACGCCCCCAAACGGCATGTGCGGTTCACTGCCGAATGTCCCGGCGTTAACGACAGCGACGCCCGCTTGGACTTGATGCGTAAATTCGACGGCGCGATGGATATTGCGGGTGTGAATGCTTGCCGTCAATCCATAGGGCGAATCATTCGCGAGCGCGAGCGCGTCAGCAAAATCGCGCGCGCGATACAAACAGGTAATGGGACCAAACAATTCGGTGCGCGAAATTTCGGCATTTGTCGCGACGGCTTCGAGAATTGTCGGCGCGAGATAGTATCCCGCGCAATGCGCATCATCATCAAGGCGATAACCGCCCGTGACCAATTGTGCGCCGCGCGCACACGCGCCTCGAATTGCCGCAAGCATGTTATCGAGTTGTTCAAGATTTATCACAGGGCCAAAATCGTCGTCGTCGCCAGGACCCACGCGCAATTTTTCGGTCGCTTGGACGAGCCGGGCGCGCAATGCTTCGTACACCGCATCGAACACGATGATGCGGCTGCCAGACGCGCAACGTTGCCCGGCATTGCTAAACGCCGAGAGCAGAATCCATTTCACGGCGTTATCAAGGTCAGCGTCATCACATACGACTAGTGGATTTTTGCCGCCTAATTCGAGTGAAACTTTGGCGAGACGCTCGCCTGCCGTGACTGCAATGAGTTTACCAACTGCGGTCGAACCGGTGAAACTAATCACGGCGACATCATGATGAGCCACTAGCGGCGCGCCGGCTTCTTCGCCATACCCATGCACAATATTCAAGATACCAGCAGGTAATCCTGTCGCGTGCGTGATTTGACCAAAGAGCCACGCGCTCAAGGGCGTATCTTCGGCGGCTTTCAAGACGACGGTATTGCCGCAAATCAGCGCGGGAAAAATCTTCCATGCGAGATTCGCAATCGGAGTATTTGCCGCAATAATCAATCCGGCGACGCCGAGGGGTTGACGTATCGTCATGGCGTACTTGTTGGGAACGCCGCTCGGCATGGTGCGTCCAAAAAGCCGTTGTCCCTCGCCAGCCATAAAGAGACCACATTCAATCGCGCCGTCCGTTTCGCCCAACGCATTTTTGAAACCCTTGCCGGTTTCCAATGCGACCACGCGCGCCATTTCCTCGCGTCGCGCTTTGAGCGCCATGACCACATCGAACAAAACGAGGCCGCGTTTCACCGGAGGCGTTTTTGCCCACGCGGGTTGAGCCGCCTTTGCCGCCGCAACCGCTTGCGCGATATCCGCGGCACGGGAACGCGCAACTTGACAAAGCGCTTGACCATCGTGCGGATTGAATTTGGTAAATCGTTCGTTTTGCAGCGTTGTTTCGTGCTGCCCATTTATCCAATTCAGAACGACATCGGGAAAAGCTGCGTTCGTATCCATTTGTACTCTGTCATTCGCCACGACACGCCTTGAGCGTTTCAAGACTAATTTCGTAGCGAGTCGCGATTTGCTGGACAAATTCCGGGTCGAGCGTCCGGTCGCATAACGCGCTACGCTCGTCAAAGTTGGCAGGGAGTAAGACCGGCAGCGGCAGCGAAAAATATACGCGCGTTCCATTGACGACGACCAGCGCAATGACGAGCGTGGTCATGATCGCGCGGATACTTTGTTGCAGCTGGTTGCGCTTGAGGTGTGCGAGCGCGAGCGCTAATAGAACCAGCCATCCGTCGAGCGCAAGATAAAGGTTGCGGTAGCGAAAGTACGTAAAGTTGATGGCAGTTGTTGCAATGATTAATGCCGTCGCAAAGACCGCCATGCTCTTTTGTTGTTTTGTCCATTGCGAACGGTCAAGCATCCCGAAAAGGATGCCCATGGAAAGGACGCCTTGCAAGGCAAAAGCGAATCTGACAAGGTTAAAATTCAGCTGTTGTACCAAAAGCGGCAGCAAAAACCCCAGCGCAATGACTACGGCAAGTAAGCCGCCAAGCGCCGCGTTTCGACGCGCGTGTGACAGGCGCGCTGCTTGCCGAATCAACCAAGATTTGTACAACAAAAGGATAACTATCGTCACTGCGAGCGCGAGCAGCGCAATGAAACCCCACGCGTACTTGTCTATCAAAAGTCCGTCCGGCAAAAACAGCGGCGTCATGCTGGTTAAAAGCGCAGCGCCAATCGAATAGGCGTAAAAGAAATAACGCGATGCCGCATCGAAAGCCCTGATTTCCTCCGCTGAATAATGAGTGTAAAAAAGACCGCCGTCATTTCCAATCACGGAAGCATTGGGAAACAGTCCTACTACGCTCGCGCGCATAGCAAAATAAATGCCAAGTCCGCCGATAACCGCCAATGCTAAATACGCCGCATCCCGTTTCGTCAGAGCTTTGCTCCAGGCGCAGTACAACGCATAGCACAAGACGGCGATCGCAATGCCCAATCCGTTTTCGCGCGTCATGGGCGCGATGGCGACCAGAAGCGCAATTAATCCATACACGTACCATTTTCGGATATCGCGGATGAGGAGCAACATGACGAGCGCAGCGATGATATTGGTCACGCCAAACGTTTCAATTCCCCAAATCATCAGGTCGCTGATGTAAATGAATGTGGGAAAAAGGAATGCGGTTAAACCGGCAATCAGCGTGTCATCGGTTATTTGATAAATAACATAGGCGAGGACGAGCGTCGCGACAATAACCAGCGCAATCTGCGCGATTTGGTAGCCCGCATAGTCTACGCCAAAGAGCTGATAATAAATCCAGCCCTGCAATCCAACAAAGGGACGATAATAGACAAAAATATATTGGATTGGTTCAAAGAACGCTGCCAGCGGATTTCGATTGTAGGCATAGTTGACAATTTGCAGTTCAAAGGCGCCCAAAAGAGTGTGGCGAAAAGTAGGCCAGTACGAAAAGCCCATATAAAGACCAAGCGCGATGGTGTACGTCACAACAAGAATCCAACGGCGCTTGAGCCACACTGGACGCGTCTCTTGGACAAACCGTGTCAGCGCGCCTAAACCGAGGAGACCAAGCAGGACAATGAATATCAATACAATCGGGAGCAGACGAACGGAAGAAGCGGTGGAAACGCTGCTAAAGTAAAGCGCACAGAGGTAAAGCGCCAGAATTCCAATTGGAGCAAGTGTCTTGCGGCTCAGGGTGGCGCGGCCGAGATCCTCTGGTAATTTTAGCGCTGTGACAATGGCTTCGTAACCCAGCATCACAAGCCCGGCAAAGATGACGCTGATGCCGATGAGAAATACTGGGTCGCTTAAAAACGCAAAGCGCCGTGAGCCGATAAACACTATCCAAGCTAGCGCCGCCGCTCCGGCGGAAACTGTAATTTCAACAAGCGCCAAAGGAATTTGTTTTGTGGCGAGAGGCAGGACGCTCACTGTCCTACGCCAACCAAGCGCAATGCCTCCACACAAGAGCGTCAACAGCGCCACGCCAGCCAAGAGTAAGGCATAGCTCGTTGAATAGCGTCCGAATATAGAGGCGTTGTCGCTACTGTGGGGGAGCAAGGCAAAGAGGACAATTCCCAAGCCGAGTCCGAAAAATCCAAACGCACTTTGACGCCAAGAGAGCTGTGACAGCAATTTGTTATCCTGGTTTGGAGGAGATAAAAAAGATGTGCGGGTAAGGAAGAATATCGCGCATTCGGTGCAAGTACACGGGTGAGAATCCCGTCGCGCGTAGTTGTTCCTGCCATGCTGCCGCAGTGCGATAGGAATACGGATCGCGCGGCGACATGAGCAGGTCGAGAAGATAGGTGAAAAGCAATTGGGGCTTGTCCGCTGCGTCAATGTCCTTGAGTAAGAATTTACCTCCTGGCTCAAGATGTTGGAACAAATCAAGAATTAAGCGATTTCCTGCGCTCAAGGGTATGTGGTGAAACACGTCGAGCGAATAAGCGGCAGTTACTTTTTGCTCCGGTTTCCATGCGGTAAGATCCTCTGTGATGAAACGAATATTGCCAAGTCCGAGTTTTTTCGCGGAATTTTCCGCTATTGCAATGCGTTCGCGGTTAATGTCCACGCCGATAACCCGAATATGCGGGCGACAGGTTGCCATATAGAGCGCAAATAGTCCAAAGCCGCAGCCGAGGTCCAATACCTCGCCTTCGTCGGGAAGATACTGTTCGATCTCCTCCAAGAAATCGAGACGGATAATGCGAAAGCGAATTGCTGCATACCACTTGACTTTGCCGGAATAGGTGGAAATGATATTCGTGATCGCATTGCGACGCGTTTCCGGTTTGACATACGTTGTAGTGAGGACGCTGGTAATTGACTTGAACATATTGTTTTTACGAGCTCTTTTCTTTCAAACCCTTACCACGCGGTCCAGCCCCCATCCAACACCAGATTTGCGCCTGTCATGTACGATGCGGCGTCCGACACCAAAAAAATAATCGCGCCGTTGTATTCATCTTCACGCGCCATCCGGTTCAATGGCATTTTGGCGCAATAATTTTCGAGGAATTCTTTGTCCTGGTTATTGAACACCCCCGCGAACGTGACCGTGTTGACGAGTACGTTCCGCTTTGCCCAATACGTCGCTAAATAACGTGTGAGATTCAGCAGCGCAGATTTGCTGACGGAATACGCAACCGGTTTGAAAAAAGGGCTTCCTGACTTGCGGCGATACTCGTACAAACGCTGGTCGGGGGAAACCAAGCCATAGATGGAACTAATGTTGATGATGCGGCCGCGCCCGGCGGCTGCCATCGCGCCGCCAATAATTTGCGAACACAAAAATACACCCTTGACATTGACATCCATGATTTGCTCCCAGGAGGTCTCGGGGTAATTTTCAAACGGACCATTTTCCGCAGCAGGCGCGTTGGGGGGGGAATCCAATCCGGCGTTATTGATGAGGGCAAAGGGAACGCCCCAGTGGGATTCCACTTGCGCTAAACCGGAAGCAATCGAATCGCGGTTAGTTACATCGGCTTGGACAAAGAGTAGATTTGGGTTGCGGGTATGTTCACCGTATCGCGCGTTGACGCGTTCCAAATCTGTCCAGAGGTCAAAGACGGCAACGCGCGCTCCGGCAGCGCATAGAGCTAATGTGAACTGACGCCCCAATTGCCCAAGTCCGCCAGTGACAATCACGATACGGTCGCGGACGTCAAACAGATTCGTTTCGGTTGTCATTTTGCTCCACGCGCGTCTCTTTTTTTACCGCGTAAAGCGCGCTCAAAGAGGTCGCAGACTTCACGCACCGCGCCATGTCCGCCCGGTTTCGTCGTCCGGTAATACGCCGCGGCAAAAACGTCCGGGTGCGCGTCACGAACAATCATCGGCAAGCCGACGCGCTGCAAACATTCCAAATCGTTCACGTCATTTCCCACGAACGCGACTTGACGCCAATCGAGTTCGAGTTCGCCGATGATTTCGGTCAGGCGTTTGAGCTTGTCCTTGCAGCCCTGTTCGCAACGAAGCTCCAATTTGCGCGCGCGGGCAGAAACGACCGGATTTGGCTCTGTCGAAAGAATCAGCGCGGCGACCCCCGCGCGTTCCAGTTTTCGCAAGCCGATGCCATCAGCGCGTGAACAGCGGACCGCTTCCGAACCGTCTTGAAAAACGTACACAGCATTATCAGTGAACACACCATCAAAGTCAAATACAATTAGGCGAATCGCGCGAATCTTGGCGTGCAGCGCGGCGGTAGGTGTACGTTTACGGGACATCGCCATCGAGGAGGTCAAAGGAAATATTTTCGTCCTTTTGCAAAAATACTTTGAGGCGTTTTCCCAACACCGCGTCGAGATGATATGGCGCCAGCCCGTCGCCCGGCGATTTGATTGCTATGTCCTCGTGCGTCAAGATGTGATGATTTGGCAAATCGCGCGCCGCGACCAATTTCTTGCCCATCTTGAGTAGAGGCGCTTTTTCGCTCGGGTACACGTTTTTTTCGCCATCGCCCATCGCCACACGCGCGCGGCGCAAGTCGCGCACGAGTTTGCGTAGTCCCTCGCGTTCGAGCGAAAAGGCGTGATCGGTGCCTTTCAGCGAACGATTTAGCGTAAAATGCTTTTCCACCACCCGCGCGCCCAGTACATATCCTGCCAGCGCCATAGCAATCCCGTTGTCATGCGCAGAGAAACCGATGACTGTATCTGGAAAACGTTCGCGATAAGATGAAATCACGCGCAAGTTTAGCTCGTCAAAAGAGGCGGGATAGCTTGCCGTGCATTGCATCAGACAAAATTGTGGGTTGATTGGCGTTATGGTGTCGTACACGCGCTGTACGTCTTCCAGCGTCCCGCCGCCGGTGCTAATGACCATTGGTTTACCGAATTGAGCGACGTGTTTCAAAAGTGGGATGTTGGTGAGATCTCCCGATGCGATTTTGAAAGCTGGCATCTCGAGTTCCGCGAGCAGGTTGGCGCTGGCAAAGTCAAACGCCGTGGCGAAAAACGTAATGCCGAGCTCGCGCGCGTATTTTTGCAGTTCGCGATATTCGTCCGGTCCAAATTCGAGCGCCTCTCGATGCGCACCGTACGTGGGCCCGAAACTGTTTTCGTTCTCGTAGGGCTTGTTGAATAATTCTTGGGTGTAGAGTGTACGATTGTCGCGCTTTTGCAGTTTTACGGCGTCCGCCCCGACTTGTTTTGCGGCGCGAAATAATTCTTTGGCGTTTTCGAGTTTTCCTTGGTGATTGTGCCCAATTTCGGCAATGACATAACAATCGCCATCGTCGTTAATGAGCTTTCCATCAATACTCAGTTCTCGCATGTTGGTACCTTCTTGAAAGAGCGATAGAGGTCAAGGTTGCAAACTTTATATATCGCGTGCAATGCGCCGCATTGCCGATTTTGGTAGTTTGAACTTGACGCCTATCGCGCGCTTGTTCAATAAGCAATCTTGAATTCTACATTACGCCCGACACGCCAAGACTTGGTCGAGGGCGTGGTATGCGGTTTGTTTCAATTCTTGGTTTGGGGCGCCAGTAGGAAACGGACGCAAGCACAATTCCAACGCGGCTGGAAACGAATGAGGATTGTCCAAATCCACGCGAATGCAATACGGTTGAAGCGCTTTGGGTTGGCGCGCATAAAGTTCGGGCGGCATGAGGACATAGCACTGGTTTTGAATCGCGTCGAGAATCTTGGTCTTGAAACCGTATCCGTACCTGGACAAAATTGCCAGCGCCTGAGATTGGTTCAGGATTCCCAAGGGCGAATCAAGAAAGCCGGTTTGTTGGATGCGCGGCGACGGCTCAAAGTCCAAGAACGACTTGTCGCCGGTTAAAAAAAAAGACCATTCGGACGCTTTTGTCCCCAAACCCTGCACCGCGCGCTCGAAATTTCGCGCTCCATCTCGATTAAAAGGCGTTGGAACGGTAGACATGAGACAGACGCACCAAGGGTTCTTGTTACGCGATGGAACAATTGGTTCTTGATACGCTTCGGGCAAAAAATAAGGCATGTTGACGACCTGCCGCGCGCGCGTTAGCCGTTGCCAATAATAGCGCGCTTCCCATTCTGTAATGCTTAGCAAAAAATCGGAATCGCGCGCGAACTGGCGGTCGAGGCGAAAACGCCGCCAACCTTCCTTGAGAATTTTCCAGTTCGCGGCAAGCATAGCGCGCCGCGATTGTCCATCGGTTCGCAAACCATTGGCGCGGAGAATATCCCAATGATGATACAGCTCGGCATTGTGTGCGCGCGTCAGAACTGGCGTGTGCGGGACTCGTTGTCGCAGGTAGGAAAGGGTTTTGGGGTAGAGCGGATGTTCAATCAAAATCAAGGTGTATGTTTCCAGTGGCACATCTGGCAGGGTCTTGACGAGCCACTGATCCGAGCGTTGTTTGATATGCAGTTCGTCAAAGGCAATCGCGCGTGTCTGAAAATATTCGGTCCGGCCGCGAATGTCTTTGGTGCTGCCCAGAAAATGATGACGCGGCATTACAACGCTATCCGGCACCATGTGAAGCACGCGCATGATTCAACCCCAAAACGGGACCCAGGGATCCCAATGCAGTTGGTAATTCAAGTCCTGCGAACGCATTCGCACGAATCGCGCCGGATTTCCCCCCACCACGTGGAATGGCGGAACATTCTCTGTGACCACGCTGCCCGTTAGCACGACTGCGCCGCGCCCAATGGTGATGCCGGGAAGGATGATCGCGTTGGCGCACAACCAAACATAATCTTCGATTACTACCGGCGCGCCAACCGTGCGAAAATCCGGCGCGTCAATTTCGTGTCCTTTGGTGAGTATCAGCGTGCCGTAAGTGATGGATACATTGTTCCCAATTGTAATCGGAAAACGGTTATCAAACCGGCAGCTGTTGTTGATAACCGTATGCTCTCCAATTACGAGATTACGACGCTGGGACAATTTAAAATCTACGAGGACTGATGAGGCCGTTCCAATCTGTAGCCCCATCACGCGGCGATACCATGCCAAGCGCCAACCGCTAAAAATGATTCGCGCGATGATGTGGTTAGTGATATAGACCAGTCCCTTTTCAATATCATGGCGCAGCACATTTCTTGAAAAGGCGCGCAGGAATTTCCAGGACGAGGATATCATTGTTTTGCTATCACGCGCTTGCCGCGAAGCGTTCTGCGGGATAAATAAAAGGGGTCCCGTTCAAGATGCCGTCGCATACCACATCCAGCCCATTCAAACGCCCCGGCGCGAGGTCCGTCAACGCTTCCAGTTTGAATTCAAGTTTTCCCCCCGTGCCGCTCTGGATAAAGGGCAGCGGGATCATCCGGCGAAAGAAAAAATGAAACGCATATTTACGCGCGCGTTCGATTTCGGCGGCAGTCATGCGTTTTTGCAGAGGCAGACGCTCCAGAATTCCAATATATTCTTGCGGCGACTGCGCGTCGAGCGAAAACCCTTTCCCGCGAATCCACGCTTCTCCGGCGACGACGACTGGAATACCCATGCTCGCAATCTCAATTCCGGTTTTGGTGTTGTAAATGAGCGCGCTGTCGCAGCGCTCGACCAGCGCATAAGTGCTGGCTTGATGTTCGGGCGGCAGCACGAACACATTGCGCGGCAGTTGGGGAAACGCGCGTTGAATTTCTTGCGCCAGCAATTGACGCGAGGGATTACCGCCGCGCACTTCGGCGGGATGAATACGAATCACTAACTGTAAATCCGGACGCTGCGCGAAATAGGCGATAGTTTGGCGCACCCATTCCAACATATTGGGAAACGCGTTCGAGCGATAGTGCAGCTGCGCGTCCCACATGACGCTAGTCAAGAGCGCGATAACCGGACGCGTAAAGTTAATGCCCAACTCGCGCGCGAGCGCCTGCATATCTTCGGCCGGCTCGTCGTGAAACCAAATCCAGTCTTGCGTGCCGTGCCTACGACTTGCTAAATAGTCTAGGGTTTGCTTTTCGATTGCCGGAGACCAGGTTAGATTTTCCCACACGGCGGTCGGTTCGGAAATCATTGTGTGGTGATACGTGTCGCCATGACTGAAAACGAATGTTTGTTTGCGATACGCGGGATTCCAATTTACCACGCGCACGCCGCGCTGGCGCGCCACTTCGCCAATCAGCCCTTGCGGCACATACAAACCGTGATTAAAGCACGCGATTGAGTGTTTATTTTGGCGCAACAGGTTCTCTGTCACCGACACCGTAGCGAGCGCCGCTTCCACATAGCGCCGCGTAACTTGTTCCGCGTACGGTTCGTCGTCGAGGTCGCCGCGCGCGAAATAACGCAACGCGCCTGCCAGCGCATGTTCGCCGACTGCTAAATCCAGCGCACCGTCATGGCGACGATATTCGCCCACGCGTTCAATGGGAATTTGCTGCGCGAGGGCGCGCGCGTCGGCGAGTTGTTTCGCCGTCGTCCATTGGCTGTAGCGGTGCGTTTTCAAACCCAACGGTTCAAACATGCTTTTGCCCATCGGTTCGCAAGAAGCGCAGCGCGGCTGCGGCGGCGCCGCGAGCACACGCTCTGGCGCGGTATGTTGAAATTCGGTCAGCTGACACGCGGACAGAAAACTATCGCAGAGCAAAATCTCGACATTTGCGCCGCGGAGGGTCAATGCGACAGCAAGCGCGCTTTCAAGGAAAGCCGCGTGCGGATAACCGCCCATGCTTGGCGCGAGTAAAACGCGCGGCCCGCGTTTGGCTGCGCGGATAGCGTCGCGCCATTGCCGATGCTGTGCCTTTAGCAAGGGCGTCCACGCGGATGCCGGGATTGACGGCGGGGTGCGTCGCCAGCGATTTTTGAGCGCACGCGGCGATGGTAGTTTAGGCAAAGCCATTGAATGATTGTAGACCCGGCGCGAAATTATTTGCTATGAGAAGCTGCGTTTCCGAAAACTAAAGAATTGAAGAGCATTGGGACGAATCAAACAGCGCGGCATATTTATGGCGCGGGCAGACATACGCGTGTTTCGGAACCGACCAATTGCAACGCGTTCGGGCAGGAGGGTTGGTCTATGCTCACGTACTCTATTCCAATCTGGTCAAAGCGCAAACGATTAGAAATGAAATTTGAAAAATAGACTGTGGCTGGCGCAGGGAGCGCGGCAACTTGAGTCAGTTGTGCGCGCAGGCGCGCAGTCTTGTTCGCCTGCGCGCCAAAATAGCGCGTTCCAATCAACGCGCAGTTCAAGAGCAAGATTGCAATGGTAACTAGCCCGACAAGTTGTATCCACCGAATTCCAGACCGCAACGCAATGGTCGCGAGCAAAACGGGGATTAGCCATAACTGCGGCGCGTACCGCGCCCACCACGCTTCGGGGTTAATGATTACGCTGCCCGCGACCAGCGCGGTCATAAACAACCAATCCCAATCAAAGCGACGGCGTCTCCAACTATCGGCAAGGATAACAATGACGAGAAGCGCGCTCGTAACAACCGCGCCGCTAAAGAGAGGGCCAAACCCCGCCACGCGCGTTTCGCCACCCTCAAAGGCGGCGAGTTCCGCCGCGTCAAAAGTAAAAGGCATTTTCCGTTCTGCAAACTCGGGCCGCAGCTGCGAACGCGCGAACAAGGAAAGCGCGAGCTTGTGCAGCGGATTTTTGCCAACCAGATTTTCTGGAGTGTTTTTCGTCACGACCAAAAAGGTAGTCCAATCATTTGTCGGGTAAAAAGGATTTCCAAAGCGCAGCGTGTTTGTAACGTATGGATTGAAACCTATCAACAGGACGCCGCCGAGATAACTTGCTACGAACACGAGCGCCGTCAGTTTATCGCGATTCCGTTTGATCAAGTAACGCCATGCCACGATAGCGACGCCAAACAAAAGCACATAGGCGATCGCCGATAATTTGATATTGACCGCCAGAATGACGCTCGCGCCGACTGTACTCAACAGCAGCGGGTCTTGCCCGCGTAAAAGGAGTAAACCGAGACAAACCAGAATCAGCAGCAGGGACGCCAAAAGCCCGTCCACGAACAGACTGAGCAGCTGTGTCATGACCACCGGATTGATGCTCGCGACCACGGCAATGACGAACGCCAGCCAGCGTTTAACTCCCCACGTTTCTAATGTGGCAAAGGTAATTAAAAAAGCTGCGCCGAGTAAAACGATATTAAACGCTTTGGCAGTCTCCAATTGCCCGGTCAGCTGATAAATGACCGCTGCCAGGATCCAGGGACCTTTGGAATAAGAATTTAGCGTGTCTGCCGATGAAACGCCTGTGGAGAGCGGCCCGCCGAGGATTGGATTCCACCCGCGCGCCAATTCCCATAATGCCGAAGTGTGATAGGTTTGCCCGTCCGAAGAAAAATCAAAAAAGTTACTTTGCGTCCAAAGGGCGATGCCTACAATCAAGACCGCGCTGCCGACCAGCAAAATAAAATACTTGGGCGACGCCTCTGGAAAATAGAGCCGCGCGCCAAATGCCGTCACGCCACCCGTTAACAATGCAGCGCATAAAAACGTCCATCCGGAAAGCGACAAACCGAACGCAAAGAATACAGTCGCGATTACCAGAATTGCGGCGGCGAAAATAATCAACAGCGCGCCCAAGAGGAACGTAAAGCGCGCAAAGGTTCCTTGCAAAACGATTTGCTGTGAGTGGGTCATTTTAACTACCTGACCGAAGCGAGTTGCGGCGCCGCGGTGGAATTATTGCGCGGCGCCGAATAGTCTCTACAAAATTGCTCTATCAGCTGCGCCAAATCTGAGGGATTCATCGCGCGCGTGCCCTGAAACATTCCGCGCACGTGAAACGCGAACGGCTGCCCGCGCCAAAAATACTCTTCCCAATCCAAGTCACGTACGTTCGGCAGCCCGAAATCGCAAAACGACATCGAGGTAGCATAATTCTTGCGCTTGGGCGTGAGAGAGAAATCATCGGGAATCAGCGCAGCCCAACGCGGGGACGTTTCTGGTTCGGCGCGCCACACAGGCATTAAACATTCCCGCGCATACTCGCGGCGCCGCGCAAAGTCACGATAAATTCGATACCCCAAATCGCGCTTGACAAAGCGCAATTTTAGTCCGGTCTGTTTTTGCACGCGCCAACCCAACCGAACCCGCAGCGCATAGCTCAACATCTCGCGCGTTGGCTCGAACGTGATTTTGGAGTTGGCGGGTCGTCTGCCGAGAACGAGCCAACCAAACAGCGCACGGATGGACAATTCACGCAAGGCAAGCATTTCATACAACTCGGGCGTCCAATCCAGCGCCTCACGCGGCACGCGTACCAAGTCCACCAGAAAACAGATGCCGCATGGAAAGTAACGATATTTGGTCGGACGGTCAGGATAGTACGGCGCGCCCCAAAACGCAAGCTTGTGCGCGGCAACATATTTACGCACGCGCTGAATCCATTCCGGCTGGACAATGAAAAAGTCAGGGTCGAGAAATAGGACATACCGTGTCTCGATAAATTCAAGAGCTTGGTTCAACGCGGCGGCGTGATGATAGCTGCCTTTGGCATGTCCGGAGTTGGCGTTTGCAACGCCCGGGATTACTACAAAGCGCGAATCATTTGGCGAGAGCGCTTGTTCGCGCGCATCGTCCGTATTTTCGACGACGAGCCAGCGAATGTCACGCGTGTCGTTCAACCTTGTCGTGAGCTGCCAATTCAGGTCCAGCGCGAACTTGCTGCGAAAAGAGACCGAACACAGCGTAAGATCGTTTGAGGAATCGTTCACGTGTCTCGGTCTGCGTTTGTCGCCAAAATATATGTGCGTAGCTCGCGATTGTTTTCGACGCGCGTAGATACCATCTGAAACCCAAGATGCTCGTGCAGCGCGATAGAGGCTTGGTTCGTTGCGAAAATGTCCGCCGCCAACGTGCGCCGTTCGACTTGGGCGATCTGAATTAATGCTGACAAAATTGCTCGTCCGTACCCGCGTCCGCGCCAGATGCCTTTCACACATTCTGTCACTAGCAATTGGTCGTCGTGCAATTGCAGCGCGCCGTATCCTACCGGATTTTGTTTCTCGTCCCAAAAAAGATAGACGCGAAAAATTCCCGCGCGTTGTTCGCGCCGATATTTTTTCCAATACCAACGAATTTGTTGCCACACGCCAATCTGTGCGGAATAATTCGTCATAAATTTGGCGCAGCCATTCCGCAATTTGCGGACAATCAACGCATCGGGCAATGAGGTAACCAATCTGTATTTCATCGGACCGATGCCGATTGGGTGGGGCGGAGAATTGTTTGGTGAGGAGGCAAGCATGCGGAAACGACTTGTTCGATTTCTTTATCGGTCGCCTTGGTCAGTCCGTGAAACAGACCGCGCAAGTGAAACCCGAAAGGCGCATCGCGCCAAAAATACTCTTCCCATCCGCGCGCGCGGACATCCGGCAGCCCCATCGCGGCAAAGCGCCGTTGCGTCGTATAGTTTTTCTGTTTCGGGTAGAGCGAAAAATTCTCTGGCGTCAATGTTCGGCGTAGAAATTTTTTCATTCGTCCAAAAAGCGCGGAATCCGGTGCGTAGAATGGATTGTCCCAAGATGGCTTGGCGCACTCGCTCATGTGCGCGGGATTGCGATAAAAAGCGCGATACACCCGATACCCCGTATCACGCGACCAACCTGCCGGCAGCGGCAAATAACGCGTCTTGCGCGACCAGCCCACTTTTGGTTTGCGTTTTTCCGGTCTGGGCAGCACACTTGAAGCGCGGCACAAGAGGACATACCGCGCCATTTCCACATTTGATTCGGGATGCAATTCTGATTGTGTCGGCGGACGTCCCCTAAACACCCAGCGCAGCAGCTCTTTTGTGCCCAATCCGCTCACCGCTTCCAACCCTTTTGCTTCGGGTGTCCAATCCAACTCGGCTTGGCGCACGCGGTCCAAATCCACAAACATACAAGTTGGTATTGGAAAGTAACGATAGCACTTGGCATAGCTTGGGTGCCACGGCGCGCCAAAAAAACTTTGCCGCTGCGCCTGCATATGATTCAAAACGTCCCGGATCCAGTGTGGACGCACCAGAAAAAAATCCGGGTCGAGGAAAAGAACAAAGCGAGTTGTGACGTGCGCCAGCGCGCGATTTAATCCCGCCGCATGATTATAGCTCGCCCAATCTGGGGTCAGAATGCCTGGCAAGACCTCGAAACGCGCATCCTCTAGCTGCAAACCCTTGGTTGAATCCGGCGGCGTATTTTCTACGACGAGCCAATGGAAATCACGCGCCTCATTCAGACTGCGCGTGAGCTGCCAGCTCTGCCCCAGACAAAATCCGCTATTGTACGAGACCGTGATAATGGTCAATGCTTGGGCAGCGTCAGATGGTTGGCTCATTGACACAAGCGGATGACAGTGTCTGCGATGTACTCGCGCTGCGCGTCCGTGAGCCACCAGCCCACAGGAATCGAAACCTGATCGGCAACGAAACGCGTTACGCCGGGCAGTACATGTCGAAACTCGCGGAACATCGTATGCGTATCATTGCGCGCATGCACTTGGGATACGACGATACCCGCCGCTTTCATCTCGTGCATAAAATCGAGCCGTTCACGCACCAGCATAGTAAAGAGCCAGTAGGAACTCACACGGTCGTTCTTGTAATCCAATAAAGTCAAGCGCGGCAACCCTTTGAACCGTTCGCGAAAATACGCGGCGTTCTCGCGATGGCGGCGCAGCACGTTTCCGACATAATTCAGCTGTTCCAAACCGATGGTGGCGCTCACGTCGTTCATGTGGAATTTGTAACCCCACTCGCGCACGTCTTCTTCGCAGCGAAAATCTTTGCGTTCGCCTTCACGGTCAATTCCATACCAGCGCAGTAATTTGCCGCGCTTGAAGCTCTCAGTATTACGACAGACCAATGCGCCGCCATCCACAGTAGTCAGATGTTTGATGGCTTGAAAAGAGAAACAGGTAAAATCGGAATGGCTGCCAATTGGTTGGCCGTGATAGCTTGCGCCAAATGCATGCGCGGCATCTTCAATGATCTTGATGCCGTATTTTTTGCCAATATCATTTAGTTCGGCAAGCTCGCATGGGTATCCCCCCCAATGAACCGCGATTACTGCTTTCGTCCGTGGAGTAATCTTGCGTTCTACATCTAATGGGTCAATATTGCCGGTCAGTGGGTCAATGTCTGCCCACACAATTTTTGCCCCTGCCGCCATAATCGGTACATTGCTGGCGGTGCAGGTCATGGCGGTCGAAATTACTTCGTCGTCTCGACCAACATCTGCCAAACGCAAGGCAAGCTGCAGCGCCGAAGTGCCTGAATTCAGCGTCAAGACATTTTCATTTCCGAACCACGGCGCGAGCGCGTGCTCGAATTCCTCTACGCGCGGTCCCTGTCCGATGTATCCGCTGAGCAGTGTGGCGACCATGCGTGGCGCAATGCTTTCTGGCATGTGTACTTTAAAGAGTGGAATCCCTTGCCCGCCTCCCGAAAGCAAATGCGTAACCGCCGGCGCCGGTATAGTTTCATGTGACCGACGCGTTACCAGCTCGGTTGTGATATCAAGTTTTTCAGTCATCTTTGTCTCCTTCGGCAAATGTGCCCCTCTGATGGGACAGCTGGCTTGCCGCTGCCGTTACATCTACAATTGAATCGGACGAATCAACAGTGGCGCTCGGCATCGGGGCGCCGCGCTGACCTATCACTCGAGCTGGCGCTCCTACGGCAATGCTGTACGCGGGGATATTGCTTGTGACGACCGCGCCCGCGCCAATAATAGATCCTCTGCCGATATGAACGCCGGGCGTAATTGTGCAATTCGCGCCAATCCAAACATCATCTTGAACGACAATATCTTTGCCGATAGTTTTTTGCAAAACCATCGGTTTACTCGGGGCCGTTCCATGTGTGAACGCGACGACCACGCTATTCGGTCCGACCATCACATAATCGCCAAACACAATGCGCCCTCCGCCGGAAGCGGCAAGAAAAACATTATTCGAAAGCGAACACCCATTCCCCATGATAATGTCGCCTTTGAATTTGACGCTCGATTGGATGGAACAACCCGCGCCAAATGAATAACCTTGTCGCTGCCACCACGCGAGTCGCCAGCGATTGAAAAGTGGGTCATTAGGCAAGAGCGCGAGGAATTGTCCGATGCATAACCGAATGAGTTGGCGGGCGCGCTGCCATTTTTTCTGCATTACAGGCCCCCTTGTTTTTCACGCTGGCGTTTCAAACTCCATGCCCAATGGGCATTACTAATTCCGTGTGCCATGGTAGCATTGGTCTCACTGCGCCCGGATAATCAGTAGTGATTCTCCCGCGCACGGAATCTCCTTCCATCGTGTCATACACTTCCAAACCCACAATTGCAGGTTCGAGGATATGATTGATTTGTGGGGTAGTGAGCTCGGACATGGCAAAATTTACCACAAAGCGCCCTTCTGCCAAAAAGTTGCCGGGAATCGTTACGCGGCTGCGATAGGCGCCCGGCTCGCGCGGACCCAATCCGCCGCCGAATTGGTCTGTGGTCAAAAAAACGGGCGCGCCTTCGTTATTAATAACGCCAACTTGCGCGACGACTCTTTTGATGGGCCGCAGGATGGAATACTCTGCTTCTATCGTAATCGGCATGCGAATATCAAAGCGATCTTTGGCGATGCGACTTGCGTCATATAAGCGAATCGCGGTCAAGCGCATCGTGTCATCACCGGGAGCTCTAGCCAAATCAGTCCAGATTTTTTCTGAAGTTGTGGCATGTCCGGCGTACAAATAACTGGAAATGACTTCGTGCGAATTTCCGATGCTCTTGATGCGCCCGTGTTCCAGATAGACCACGCGCGGACACAGGCGTCCGATGGTGTTCATGTTGTGCGAGACAAAGAGGATGGTGCGTCCCTCTTGCGAAACTTTTTCCATCTTGCCGAGACATTTCGTTTGAAACTCGGCGTCTCCCACCGCGAGCACCTCATCCACAATCAAGACTTCGGGTTCCAGATGCGCCGCGACCGCAAAGGCAAGGCGAACGTACATGCCGCTGGAATATCGTTTGACCGGGGTGTCCATGAACGCGGCGATGCCCGAAAACTCGACGATTTCATCAAATTTGCGGTCAATTTCCTGCTTTCGCATGCCGAGAATTGCGCCGTTCAGATACGTATTTTCACGCCCGGTTAGTTCGGGATGAAACCCGGTGCCGACCTCGAGCAGTGAACTGACGCGCCCTTGAATAATGACGCGTCCTTCGGTCGGTTCGGTAATGCGCGAAAGAATTTTTAGCAGAGTACTCTTGCCCGCGCCATTACGGCCGATGATGCCCAGCACCTCGCCGGTCTCTACTTGAAAGGAAATGTTCCGAATCGCCCATAGCGTTTCGTCTTCGGTCATGGGGCGGAGCGATTGCCGCAAATATCGAAATGGCGCTCCGGCAAGCGAGAGAATTTGGCGGGCAGCTCCGACCGGGCGCGGTTCTTCCACTCCGATTCTGTACCGTTTACCTAAATTTTGAACATGGATCATAGTTGTGCGTGCGCGAATTCACTGTCCGAGAGTGCATAGCCATATGCTCGCATCGCGGGCGCGAAAAATTCAAAATAATTCACGCCGGTGTCTTGTTGCCAGCGGTCTATGGTCTTTGGATTGACCGGAATGCGCGTAAGGGGAATCTCGAGGAATTCTTCCAGTTGTCGGCACGTGTCATTGTGTCGCCGGACAAAGTCTTCGAAACGCACAAGGAGCCACATTCGCGGTTTGGGTGTCGCGCGCACCAAGTCGTCTTGATATTTCCATGAAATGGCGCGCATCCGTCGTACATCATTTGTCGCTGGATACCGAATCCCAAAGCGAGCTAG
>JAJVIA010000070.1:16448-27714 GCA_022072245.1 Anaerolineae bacterium | reverse complement strand
GCGCGTCGGGTTCGGGCGTAGATTCTGTCGGCGGGACAGGATTCAAAAACGCTTGCTCTTGGCGTTCTTGAAATTCCGACCATTCGCCGTAATGCTGCAAAACCAGTTTGGCGAGTTTGCGATACGCGCGCGCGCCGTCGTGTTTCGGGTCGAGTTCGAGAATCGAGCGTTGATGACGCGGCGCGTCGGCGAATTTGATGCTCTCTTTGACATAGACGTCGAGCAGCAAACCCGGATACGCTTGCGTCACTTCTTGGAGAATTTGTTGGTCGTTGGTGCGCCGCACATCCACCATCGTCGGCACGATGCCCAAAATTTCCAGCGACGGATTCAGCCGCCGCCGCACGCGCGAAAAGACATCCATCAATTGTTCCAAGCCGCGCATGGCAAAGTATTCCACTTGAAGCGGCACGATGATGGCGTCGGCGGCGGTCAACGCGTTCACCGTCAAGAGATTGAGCGACGGCGGACAATCCAACACAATGTATTCATACGTGTTGCGAACGCCTTGCAGCGCTTCACGCAAAATATATTCGCGGCCCATTTGCGCGATGAGTTGAAATTCCGCGACGGCGAGGTCTATGTTGGAGGGCAGTAAATCGAGATGCGGGCGAATGTGATGCGTGATGCCGGCGACGGGGATGCGCGTGTCGGTGAGGATATTGTAAATCGTGAGGTCGAGGTCGTGCGCGGCGAGACCCAATCCGAGCGACAAACCGCCTTGTGGGTCGAGGTCGCCGAGCAGCGTATAGTGACCCATTTCGGCAAGCGCCGCGCCGAGATTGATGGCGGTGGTCGTCTTGCCGACGCCGCCTTTTTGATTCGTCACCGCGAGTACATGCGCCATAAAAACGTCGGTACGATTATAGCATAAAGCGCGCGCGCGCGACCAAGAAAATTTTCTGGCGCTGATCCATGGTCACACATTCGTTTTGACGCAGCTTGATATATACTTGACACATTCCGCGCGGGTTTTGACCCGCGCGCAAGCGACAAGAAACTAGACGCGGCGTCGGACGCGCGATGTAAAAGAGATTGCGCGTCTGCGCCAAAGGATAAAAAATGAAACTGCTTCGATTTTCGGGTTTGCTCATGCTCTGCGTCATTGGCGCAATCGGTTTGTTCGCGTGCGGCGGCGCGACGCCGACGGCTGTACCGCCGACAACCGCGCCGACCGCTGTGCCGCCTACGCCCGCGCCCACGCTCGCGCCGACAACCGCGCCGACCATGGCGCCGACGACCGCCGCGCTATCAGAAAACGCATCCGCTGCCGTTTTGAATTCATTCAAGAAATTTGGCGCGGCGAAAAATTTTCGGCTCAAAGCCAATGTAGAGACTTTGCCGGAATTTTTCCAGCTGCCGTACCAGCCGGGACCAAACGACGACCCCAACAATGTCAAGATTGTGACGCTCGACGGCGTAAATCACGCGTCGGATATTCATTACACGCTCGGCGGTTTTCTGGGTTCATTCGTGGGCGCGCTGTCCGGTTTTGCGCCGACCAATCCATCTTTGGAAATTATTATTATCGGCAGCCAAGTGTACATGCGCGGTGTACTGGATGGACAGACCGCCGCGCAATGGTATCTCTTGCCTGAATCGCAAGCCGGCTCGATGGGTTTTGATCCGCAAGACGTTGTGCGGACGATTACCGAAACGGATTACGCGCAAGCCGCGTTTGAAAAAACGGGAACGGCGAGCATGGACGGACAAACGTGCGACGTATATCGCGGCGACCGCGCCGCGTTTGAAGCGGCGCTGCCGCGCTTGATTCAAGAAGCGGGCTTGAACGCCGAAGAGATTGACGCGGCAAAATTGACCAAGTTTGATTTTCAAGTGACGGTTTGTCCCGACGGCAATGTGGCGCACATTGTTTATAATTTCGAGGGCCCCGTAAAATCGAAACCGACTGTGTCCGGTAAATTCAATTACGACGCGCAGCTCTCGGGTTTCGCGGACACGCTCACCATTCAGGCGCCATCGAACGTTGTGCCGATGCCCGAAGTGAACACGCCGACGCCAACCGAAGAGTCATTGCCGGAGGCGACGCTGACGCCGCGCGCCGCAACGACTTTTACCTCGCTGGAGGGCGATTGGGAAGGCACGAATTCCAGCGACAGTCCGATTCAATTTACCGTCACGGACGGCAAAATTACGTACGCGGGTTTGAATTATGCAATCTCCAGCGGCGATTGTCTCGCCAGCGGTTTTTATGGCTCGACGCCGGACGACGGCGCAATCCAAGACCAGAATTTCACAGTCCTACTCACCAATAGCGACGGCGTACGTTTTATCTTGGCGGGCATTTTCGATTCCGACAATCAAGCGCACGGTACTTTGAATATCACGGGCAAAACGCATTGTGGCGATACGGATACCGAATTGACGTGGACGGCGACGCATGTTTCCGCGCCGCCGACGGACAATGCAACGCCGGACGCTGAACCGACCGCCGAAATGCCGACCGAAGCGCCGCCCACGCCGACAGACGAAGCCGCGGCGTTGCCGACGACGGCGCCGCTTTCGACCGACGACGTTGCGCTGGTGCAGAGCGTTTTCGATGCGCTCAATCAAGGCGATGTCAATACCGCCATGACTTTTTTTGACGAGAACGTGATTTACAATCTCGGTTCAGTCAACGGCATCGGCGCGGACGGTTTGAAAAATTATTTGCAGTTGGGGGCGGCGGCGGGCGCGCAATACAGCGTGAGCAACGTGCAAAGTTTGGATGGCATTGTGAGCTTTGCGCTTGCAATTAGCGGGCCGGGCGCGCAGAGTTTTCCCAACAGCTCGGTCATTATTCAAGATGGCAAGATTGCGCTTGTGACTCTCAAGTAGCGCGAAAAAAACGGGTTTGGTCTCAAGACCAAACCCGTTTTTTTTTGAACGTTTTTAATTGCCGCCGATTTCCAGATTTTCTTTGCCGTCCCAAGCGCCATAGTTGATGGATTGCGTATTGCTCTGGTTGAGACTGATGCTGTCGTTTTTGTAAATTTGCGTGCCGTCATTGCCGACGCGGCGCAGCGTCAAGCCAAAGGTATCGTTGCTGCCGAAACCATTGTCGCTGACGAGCGCGAGCGTCTCATCCGTTTCGTCGAACGCGAATTTCAAAAAAGAGCCGGCGTCAATTTCGAGTTCGTCGAACGCGAAATAGTAATCGGCTTGCGCGCCGTCAAGGGTCAAAGTGATGAGTGGGTTCTCGGTTGCTTCGGGCGCATAATTGAACGCGGTGAGATTTTCGCCGAGCGTGAGCGTATTGATGGCGTCCGCGGCGAGCGTGATATTGTCAATGTTGAGCGATTTGCCGCCGCCGAAAACATACAGCTGCGATTTGGCGTCGGCGCTCGAAGCGTTGCCCGTCAGCTGTACGTCGTACGTATCATCCGCCGGTACGGTATAGATGGGAATGTCGGGTTGACCCAAACCGCCGAGAACGATGTAATCCTCCGCGCCGGGAATTTCATTGATAAATTCGCCGTCCAGCCAACCGATGCGCTGCCCCCGGCTATTGGTGAGAAGCATGTTGCCGCCGCCGTGCAGGGCGAGACGCGTTAGCGGTTTGCTTGTGGCGCTGCCAATGACATTGCACCAGAGACATTCGCCGCGGCCTTGATTGAGGGAAACAGGAATGGCGGCAATGCTCCGGTCGGTTGCGCCGCCGCCCCACGGATTGGGGTCTTGGGCGGGATTGGTGGCGGCAGAACCGTATTTCCACGTATTGGCATTGCGATCTATTTCGATATAGCGTTCCTGCCCCGGATAATTATTGTCGTAAATCCAGACATAGTACAAACCATTGCCCTTGTCCTGAACCGCGTACGGCGTGACGGCGTGTCCGCCGCGGTTGGGCCCGGTGCGTTGAATAATGCCCAGCGCCACCGGGTCGTTATTTTTAATTCCCGCAATGACCGCATCCAAGACTTGATTGGGCGTTTGCCTGAGCGAATTGTCCAAAGTCCGCTGAACCGGGTTGACGCCTTGCCACGCGAAATAATACATGAGCGCGCGTTGAAGGTTCTGGTTCTCATATTTCAAATCTGTAACGCGCGTCGCGCCGAACTGTTGCGGCGTTTCCTTGCCTTGAAAGAGCAACAGCGAGAGTACGGCAAAGCCATAGCAGTGGCCTTGATTGGAACTTGCATTCCACTCATCGGCAAATTCTAACGCGCCCGGCGCGACCTGACACACTTGGTCTTGATAGCCCGCGCAGACCGCTTGTTCGCCAAACATGCGAATCAAGTCTTCGACAAACAAATCGCTCTGTTCTTTCGGGTACGTGCCGCCGTAATTTTCAAAACTGAAACCGTCTTGATTGGGCCGAAAACCGAGGTCTGCGACCATGCGTCCTGCGCTAGTCGCAGAGCTGGGCCCGCCGGGCGGATTTGCGCCGGTTGAGGCGGCGGCAAAAATTTGCACCGTGTTATTGCCGCCGTCCGCGACATAGACGTTGCCGCTGGGCGCGCGCAAGATGCCGACGGGTTTATTGAATTGTCCGGCGGCGCTGCCTTTGCCGCCAAACTTGGTCAAGAATTTTCCTTGCGCGTCAAACACTTGGACGCGTTGATTGAAATTGTCCGTGACGAAAATGTTGCCCGCCGCGTCGAGTGCGATGCCCCACGGCCCGTTAAATTCGCCATCGCCCGCGCCGGCTTGGCCAAATTGCATGACGAGTTTGCCTTGCGGGTCGAGTTTTAACACGCGATGGTTGCCCGTGTCCGTGACATAGACGTTGCCTTGCGCGTCGATGGTGATGCCGATGGGCGATTTCAAACCGAGAGTCGTCCACTTGGCGAGAAATTTTCCATTCGCGTCAAATTTTTGAATGCGGTTGTTGAGCGTGTCGGCGACATAGACATTGTCTTGCTTGTCCACCGCGACGCCGTACGCTTGATTGACTTCGCCATCCTTGTCGTATGTTTGGCTATCATCGCCGGGGAAACGCAGTAAAAATTTTCCATCGGCGCTAAATTTTTGGATGTTGGAATGAAGTGGATTGGCGACCCAGATATTGGATTGCGAATCGGCGGCGATGCCGGTGACGGCGGCGCCCAATTTGCCATCGCCTTGGGTGAAACTTGATTCGCCAAAGCGAACGCTGGCCAAGTCTTGCTTGACGCGCCGCACCGCGCCGGATTCCGCGACATACAAATCGCCGTTCGGCGCGAGGGCGAGCGCGCCAGGCGCGTTCCAGGCGGGCGTCACGTCGAGTTTGCCTTGATACGTGAATTGCTGCGCGGCGCTGGGTTGCGCTGGCGGCGTCGGCTGCGTTGGCTGAGTGGCGGCGCCGTTCACGCGGAACGCGGTCGTGTTGAGCAATTTGTCGGCGATGTACAAATCGAGTTTATAAGCGCCTTGCGGCAGCGGCGCGCCGTTTTGCGTTGCAATCGAAAAGGACAGGATGTTGTTTTCTTGGTCCGCGCCCACTTGGTTTTCGTCGAGTATCTGATTCGCGGGAACGCCCTGCGCGTTCACCGCCGTCCATACGCCTTTGACCGAGACGGGCGCGTTGGTTTTCACATACACCGCCGCGCGCAGCGCGGTTGTATCGGCGGGAAACTCGCCCTTGACATCAATCGGTTCGCCCTGCGCGTCCAGATTTTGATACGTGACGACGCGTTCGATGGCGGGCTCATTCGTTGGCTGCGAAGGCGTTTGCGTGGACGCGCCGCCGATGGTGAAATCGAGCGTGCCGTCAAATTCATTGTCTTCGTACACCTCTACGCGAAAAGCGCCGCTCGCCCAGGGCTGCGCCGCTTCACGGCTCAAGGAAAAGGCAATGTTGACATCGCCCTCGACTTGGATCTGTGAGGAGGTGATAAAGGTATCGGGTTTTTCGCCGGGAACGTCAACCGCAATCCAGCGAACGCTTATGATGCTGCCCGGCGCGGTATTTTTTGTCGAGACGACCGCGTAAAGGGTTGGAATGTTCGGGTCGAAATCCGAAACATTGTCCACCGGGATATTTTTCTCGCCCTCGACGCCGGTGGTCATGACCGCATCCACAATCGAATGATTCGGGTCGCCGACGCTCTTGTACTCGGAGGGCGGCGTGTTGGGCGCAAGCGTATTGAGAACGGCGTTCGTATCCGCGCACGCGGCGCACAATTGCGCGTCGCCGTTCACTTGCAAAGATTCCGCTTGCGGCGCTTGGGTTGGCGCGGCGGATTGGGCGCGCGTCGGCGCGGGGATGTTGGTCGGCGCGGCGTTGGCTTGGGCGATGGGCGCGTTGGTCGGCGCAGCGTTCGACGCGACAGTCGGCGCGTTGGTTGGCGCAACGGTTGGCGCGGGCGCGCTGCCGCCGCACGCTGACAACGCGAGAATTACAATGAGGATGAACGTAAAATTTTTTATCATGGTTGTATCGCTCCACGGTCTAGCGTTTTGACTTGTTGTGGGGCTGCCTATCAAGACCTTTCGGATTTCCGAAAACCCGAAAGGTCTCGACGTCCACTGTCCGAAACATTTTCGGAACAGCTATAGCTCGAACATTTACGCTAATTGCCGGGTCCGTAATCAATCTGACGGCAGGTCCCGCCCTTGTAGTCATAGGGTTCGCCATGGTCCGCGCCAACGCCTGGCACAGAGGCGGTATAGGTGTAGCGTCCGGGCGGAAAGACGATGAGATACAGCGCGCCGTCGGCTGGCACATCGTAATCGTGCGTACCCCACTGCCCGCCGCCGATTGTAAAACGCATGACGGCGGAATAACTGTTGCTAATCAAGAAACCTGCTTGGTCTGGTCCGACCTGACACGGATTCTGTGACGCGCTGTCTGAATCGTTTGTAGGCGCGGAGGTGGGTTCGGCGGATGAAGAAGTGGGCGCGGGCGGCAGCGTGACGGGCTGGTTAAATTTTGCAATGGCGAGATTGTCGAATACCGCATCCAGCGGCGTTTGCGTGCCATAGACGTACAGCCCGGCGGTTCCGCTCGCGTACGTGTTATCCGTTATGGTCGTGATGTGCGCGCCGTTGACATACAAGGCAATCTGGTCGCCATAGGCAGCTACTTGGATGTTGTTTTGATTGGCATCCGTACTGCCTTTTTTGATATTCGGATTTGGCGTGTAGGGGACCAGTTCCCGGATTTCGCCATTGTCGAAACGAAAGATTGTGTATTGACCATCATAAACGCCCGCGCCGTAACCGTTATTGCCGTCGTCGCTCAGGCGAAAGAGCAGACCATGTTCGCTTGGCGTAGAAAGCGCGGTATAGAATCCGTCAACCGTAAAGGTGGCGTTATCAAAAGAGCCCGTAATGAGCGACCGCCCCATCGAATTGGCGACATGGCGCGTCATATAATACGCGCCCAGTCCGCAGTTATAGTTGAGCCGTTCGTTTTCCCCGTGCCACATTTTCGAGCAATCCGAGAAATCGTCTTGATAAACGAGCGTGGTGGAAGCGTTTTGCGGCGCGTTGGACGCGGCGGGCGTTGTCTGCGCGGAAGGTTGCGTGCTTGCGTCCGCGACGCGAAACTTGGTCGTGCTTTCCAGCTTGTCGTCAACATACAATTCAAAACGGTACGTGCCGGGGGGCCACGCTTCGCCGTTTTTGCGCTGTAGCGTAAAGAGCAAGCCGTTTTGTTGGTTATTCGCTCGCCCTACGCCGCTAGAGATTTCGGTATTGTCGGGCCAACCCGGTACGCTGTCGGTCAGCCAAACGCCTTTGACCTCTATCGTTTCGGCGCTGTTGACAAATACTTGCATTCCAAACGTCTTGACATCCGCCGGGAATTCGCCAGACAGGTCAATGGGATTGCCGTTGTCGTCCAAGAATTGATACGTGACGACGCGCGCGATGCGTCCGCTGCCGGTGGACGCGGTGGGCTGGGCGGGCGCGGTGGGTTGCGCCGCTGCTGTCGGTTGCGTTTGACCGCCCGGATTGAGCGAAGGCAGCGTGGGAAACGCTTGCGGCGCCAGCGCTTGGTTTGCGCCGACGCGTTCCGCCGCCATTTGCATTTGGGAAATGACAACTGCATTGGCGCGCGGTTTGGTTTGACGCGTGCGCGCGTCCGATTTCAACGCGTGCGGCGCGCTCGGATAGAGGACAAACGCCGCCAGGGCGATTAAAAGCGCAGCCGCGCCCGCGCTCAAACTCATTACAAATAATCGTTTTTGCATGTTCCCTCCCGAATGGATTGATGTCGGGAGGATACCAAACGAGCGTTTGGAAATCGTTTATTGCGCGCGGGGATGTTACTGTTTTTGACGCTGCGCCACAATGGTTACAAAGGCGTGCTGCCCGTCGTCCGTTTCGACGAGCTGGAGAATTTGGAGGTCGGCAAAAATACGGGGAATGGCGGCGAGGTCAAAATAATGCGCGGGGTTGAACGTGGGATTGTATTTTGCGTCGGCGACGGTAAAGGTTTCAAAAAAAACGACGCCGCCCGGCGCGAGCCATTCCGCAAAAATGATGCGCGGGTCAAAAAAACGCGTGCAGAGAATGGCGTCAAAGGCGTGGGCGGGAAAGGGCAGCGCGGACGCGTCACACAAGACGCGGTTGAGCGCGGGCGCAGCGGATTGCAGGGCGACATCGGAAATGTCTGCGACGATTGCGCGCCACTGCGGCGTTTGTTCCGTCAGCCAGAGCGCGTTTTGGCCCATGCCGCCCGCGAGGTCGAGAACGCGTCCGGGCGTCCAGCGCGGCGCGAACTGCTGCAAGCGCGCGTTGATGCGGCGCGGCGCTTGGGCGCCGCGATATTTTTTATTCCAGCGCGCGCGGTCTGCATGACTCACGCGTGGTCCCCGTCCAACAATTTGCGCTTGAACACTTTGCCCACAAACGTTTTGGGCAGCGCGGCGCGAAATTCGATTTCGTCCGGCACGACGTTTTCCGGTAAACGCGAACGCGCGAATTTTATAATTTCGTCCGTCGTCGGCGATTCGCCGCGTTTGGGAACGACGAATGCTTTGATTTGTTCATGCCTGCGGTTGCCGTCAATGGGAATGCCGATTACGGCGGCTTCGCTAATTTTCGGATGTTCGAATAAAACTTCTTCAATGTCGCGCGGAAAAATCGGTTTGTCGTTTTTGTAAATCAAATCGCTCTTGCGGTCAATGAACGTGAAATAACCTTCCTCGTCCATCCGCGCCAAGTCGCCCGTGTACAACCAACCGTCGCGCAGCGCGCGCGCCGTCTGCGCGGGATTGTTCCAATATCCTTGCATCACTTGGGGACCCCGCACCGCGAGTTCGCCGATTTCGCCGACGGGCAATGTCCAGCCCGTTTCCATGTCAACGATTTTGGCGTCCGTGTCGGGCAGCGGCAAACCGATTGTACCGGGAACATTGTCGCCGAAAATCGGATTGGCGTGCGTGGCGGGACTCGCTTCGGTCAAACCATATCCTTCGACCAAACGCCCGCGCGTAATTTTTACGAACGCTTCTTGGACTTCGAGCGGCAAGGGCGCCGCGCCGGACAAACACGCGCGAATATATTGCACGCCAAACTTGCGCGCGTTCGGAAATTGATTGATGGCGAGATACAGATTGGGAACGCCCGGAAAAATTGTCGGATGAAATTCTTGGAGCGCTTCGAGCATTGGCCCGGTTTGCGCGTGCGGCAGTAAAATGATTGCGCCCGCGATGCTCATGGCAAAATTCATTACCGTCGTCATGGCGTACGAATGAGCCAGCGGCAGCGCGGCGAGAATGCGTTCCTGCGCGTCCGAGAGGTCGGGCATCCAATGTCGCAGCTGCATCGTATTGGCGACGAGATTCGCGTGCGTGAGCATGACGCCTTTGGGCAGCGTCGTCGTGCCGGTGGAATACTGAATCAGCGCCAAATCATCGGGCGCGACCTCCACCAGCGGCGTCTCTTTGTCGGAACCGTCTAAAAATTTTTGCAAATAGTGTACGCCGCGCGGCGGCGTCTTGTCGAGCAACGGCGTCGGCGGCAGCAGATTGCGCCCGCGCAGCAGATAGCGCCGCACTTGGGAAACATACTCGTCGAGTCCGGTCAAAATAATGTGTTCCAGCGCCGTTTCGGTTTGCAGTCGGGAAACGAGCGCGTAATTCTGATGCAGCGTGAGTAGAACGCGCGCGCCGGAATCTTGCAAATGATGTTTCAATTCCGCCGCGTCGCTCCATGGATTCAGATTGACGACGACGGCGCCGGCTTTTAACGCGCCAAAATAGCCAATCACAAACTGCGGACAATTTGGCAAGAGCAGCGCGACGCGGTCGCCTTTTTTGATGCCGTGCGCGGTCAAGCCGTTGGCAAACCGATTGACTTGGCGTCGCAGCGAACGATACGAAAGCGCGCTGCCGTAATAGCGCGTCGCGGTGGCGCGCGGAAAACGCCGCGCCGCAATATCCAACATGGTGAAAAGCGGCTGGGTCGGATATTGCAGCGTGAACGGTACGCCGTCTTCGTAATGTAAAAGCCAGGGCCGCTTTTGCAGCAATTGCATCCGTTCGCGCTGCCGTCCTTCGCGCCACGAAACGGAACCGCTGCCGATAAAGCGCTGTATCGCGCGATTCACCGCGTCGCTGCGTTCCAATTGCACCATGTGCGCGGACACGGGAATCTTGGCGATTTGGGCGTTGGGAATCAAATCGGCGACCTCTTCATAACGCGCGGGGTCAAACACCAAATCGCGCACGCCGAGAATAATCAACGTCGGCGCGTGAATTTGCGGCAAGAGCTGTTTGCCGTCGAATTGTGAAACGGTGTCGGTGTACATGCGCTGCATCACAAATAACGGCGCGTGAAATTTCACGGGCAGGTTTTGGCGCAAGGGTTCAAGCGCCTGGATGGGCAGCCGCGATAAAATTTCTTGCGCGAGGCCCAATTTGAAACTGGACGCCGTGCCGACCAAAATCAATTTTTCGACGCGCGCCGGATATTGCGCCGTGAACGCCGCCGCGATGGCGCCGCCGAACGAGTGGCCCACCACAATAAATTTTTTGGGCAATTGCAACGCGTCCGCCACGCGCGCCAAATCGCCGACGAGTTCGGGCATGGTGTAGAGCGAATCGGGATGGTCGCTCAAACCGTGTCCGCGCAAATCGGGCGCGACGACGCGATATTTTTCGGCATAGCGCGCGAGTTGTTTTTCCCACTGCAAGGCGTGTCCGCCAAAGCCGTGAATAAACAACAGCGTAAATTCCGCGTCGCGCGGTCCGACATCCACCACGCTCAAACGCACGCGCGGCGCGATGGACACTGAAACTTCGGTACGATAGAGGTCGAGGTCGAGTAAAGGCATGAGTGATGAGGACTGAGGACTGAGTGGTAGTAGTGAATCGCAAGTCTATTTGTAACCGTT
>JAJVIA010000070.1:2013-16348 GCA_022072245.1 Anaerolineae bacterium | reverse complement strand
AACGCACGCGCGGCGCGATGGACACTGAAACTTCGGTACGATAGAGGTCGAGGTCGAGTAAAGGCATGAGTGATGAGGACTGAGGACTGAGTGGTAGTAGTGAATCGCAAGTCTATTTGTAACCGTTCAGGTGTCATTGCGAGGAGCGGTTTTTGCGACGAAGCAATCTCTCCCCCGGGGGATTGCTTCGCAAAAACCGCTCGCAATGACAGATTCGGCTGAACGCTTACGTCTATTTTTTATTGTTGCGTTGTCGTTCGATGGCAGCGCGTAAACCGCCGAGGATGCGGGCTACTTTTTGTGCCAAGGACATAATGCGCTCAAAATCAGTTTGGTCGAGATACTCACAGTCGCGTGCCACATAAAGCAGTGAACGCAGTTCGGCGCATCTTCAAATCTCTCCACTTTGTTCCCCATCTTATTTTCCTACTGTGATTTGCGCTCATTCCTCAATCCTCATTGCTCATTACTCAACGCCGCTTTTAGGCGATGCGCCGCATCCGCCAAACTGCCGCGCAGATAGGGCGTGTCTTCGGTCTGTTTGCGATTTGGGGGCGGCTCGGCGCCGGGTTCCAAACGCACCGCCACCAAGACCGGTCCTTGCAAATATAGAATTTTGTCGAGGGCGCGTTCGTATTCGCGCGCGTCGGAAAAATGAAACGCTTCGGGGAAACCGCACGCGAACGCGATTTGATGAAATTCCACCGCGCCGGCGCCGGGCGTAGTTTGATTGCCCGTCACTTCGTACGTATTATTTTGCGCGACAAAGAGGATGAGATTGCGCGCGCGGCACTGGGCAATGGTGACGAGCGCGCCGAGCGACATGAGCATACTGCCGTCGCCGTTCAAACAAATGACGCGGCGCTGCGGCTGCGCGAGCGCGAGGCCCAGCGCGAGCGATTGCGCGTGGCCCATGGCGCTGTCGGTGAACGCGAAATCGAGTTCGTGTTTAGAGAGCCGCCCCCACGCGCGCACGAGCGACATGGCGCTAATGACGATTTGGTCGGTGCGGTGGCGGGCGAGCGGTTCAAGAAATTGGGCTTGGGTCAACATGCTTCGGGTCTCAATGAATCGTTTCCGCAATGATAATGACTTGGGGAAAATTTTGTTCGTGCGCGCGCTGCTGCGCGGCGATTATTTTTTCCGCGTCGGCATTGTCGGATACGAGTTCGTACGGCAGCGTCCACGCGCGCAGCGTCGGTTCGAGCAAGGCGGCGACCGAATCTATATCGCGGCGCGATAATTCGTCGGGCGTAAGGGGCGAATTGGCGCGCGCCGCGAGCGATTTGTAACCGCGATAACTGACGAGACAAACGACGGGCAGCCGCATCCGAATCAACGTGCCGCGCAGCGCGTCGCCGGCTTCGAGCAGGCCGGTGTTTTGGATGACGACCAGCGGTTTTTGGCCGCCCAGCCATAAACCCGCCGCCGTCGCAAACGCTTCGCCTTCGCGCGTAACCGTGATGAGATAAATATCCGGGTCATCGGCGAGCGCGTGAAATAACGCGGCGGTGGAATTGTCCGGCAAGCCGACGGCGTGGCTAATGCCAATTTGCTTAAAGGTGTCGAGCAGACGACGTGTAGTCAACATGGCAAAATTGTAACAGGCGCGCGGGGAAATGGTCAAGCGCGCCAATTCTTGAATTTCTTGGCGGTTGATTCAAAAACTCTTTCGTCAGGTATAATACAAGTTATTCGACAAGACTGTGAGGTGCGTATGGCATGGCGTAGCCGTCCAGTAATTTATGAAATCTTTACTCATGTGTGGCTGCATGAATTGAGCGAACGGTATCAACAGCCCGTGACGTTGGGCAATGTGCCCGCGCAAGAATGGGATGCGCTCCGCGCGTTGTGCGTGGACGCCGTATGGTTAATGGGCGTGTGGGAACGCAGTCCCGAAGGCATTGCGGTTTCAAATGCAAACGCGGCGCAGCGCCAAGAATTTCGCCGCGCGCTGCCGGATTTTCAAACGAGCGACAATATCGGTTCGGCATATTGTGTGCGCGCTTATACGGTGGACGCGCAATTGGGCGGGGCGGACGGTTTGGCGCGCGCGCGCGTGGAACTGGCGGCGCGCGGTTTGAAATTGCTGCTCGATTTTGTGCCGAATCATGTCGCGCCCGACCATGCGTGGGTGACGGAACATCCCGAATATTTTGTGCGCGGCGCGGTGGAAGATTTGACGCGCGCGCCGCAAGAATTTATTGAACGCGGCGCGCAGATTATCGCCAATGGCCGCGACCCGTATTTTGCGCCGTGGCGCGATGTGGTGCAATTGAACGCCTTTGACAGCGGTTTGCGCGCGGCGGCGCTTGCCACAGTGCAAAGCATCGCGGCGCAGTGCGACGGCGTGCGCTGCGATATGGCGATGCTCTTGCTCAATGAAATTTTCGCGCGCACGTGGGGCGCGCGCGCGGGCGCGGTTCCCGAAACCGAGTATTGGCGCGAACTGATTCCCGCCGTCAAAGCGCAGTTTCCCGATTTTCTATTTCTCGCCGAAGCGTACTGGGATTTGGAATTTGAATTGATGCAGCGCGGCTTTGATTATTGTTACGACAAACGTTTGTACGACCGTCTCGTGCGCGAAAACGCCGAGAGCGTGCGCGGACATTTGCTGGGCGGATTGGATTATCAAGACCGACTCGTGCGCTTTATCGAGAATCACGATGAGCCGCGCGCGGCGGCGACGTTTGCGCCCATGCAGGAACGCGCGGCGGCGGTTATCATGGCAACTTTGCCGGGCGCGAAATTATTGTATGACGGTCAGCTGGAGGGCCGCAAAATTAAATTGCCGGTTTTTTTCCGCCGCCGCGCGCCGGAAGCGCACGATTACGAATTGGATATGTTTTATCGCGCGCTGTTGAAAACCGTTCACGCGGATTTGTTTCACGCGGGCGAGTGGCGGATGTGCGCGGTGCAGGGCTGGAGCGACAATACGAGCAATCAAAATTTGTTGGCGTGGAGTTGGCGCCATGCAGAACGGCGCATGTTGATTGTGGTCAATTATTCCAATCGGCGCTCGCAAGGCATGGTGCAAGCGCTGTGGGATGATTTGAATGGGCGCGTGTGGCGTTTGGCGGACGCGTTGAACGGCGATGTATTTTTGCGCGACGGCGCGCAGATGAATCAAGCCGGCCTCTTTGTAGATTTGGACGCATGGCGGTTTCACTTTTTAGAATTCGAATAGAGAGTTGAACGCGTTACGCGTCGAATGTCTCGGTCGGCGTTTTGGGTCGCAGCAAAATAACGCTGAATAGAATGAGTCCCGCGCCGACGATTTGCGCCGCGTCGAGACGTTCATTAAATAAAAAATAAGCCGTGACGATGGTAAAGACCGGTTCGAGCGTGCCAATCAAGGTTACGACGCTAGCCGGCACTTGGGACAAGCCGATGGTGTACAGACCAAAGCCGCTCAAGGTGGGACCCAGCGAAAGAAAAAATAAAATTGCCCAGCCGCCCCATTGTGCGCCGAGCGAGAGCGGGTTCTCGGCAAAAATTTGCAGCGGCAGCAAAAATAACGCGCCAAAGAAAAAGGCATAAAATAACGAAGTCCACGCGGGATAGCGCACCGCCGTATAACGTCCGAGCAGCGCGTACGCCGCCCAGGTGAACGCCGTGCCGATGCCGAAAATGAGACCCCAGAGATTGAGATTGAGCGTTTCCGGTTTATAGATTTGCGCGACCAACACAATGCCGATGAGCGAAAGCGCCAGCGCGAGCGCTTTGTTGCGGTCGAACGTTTCGCCGAGCGCGCGCACCGAAATCAACGCGACGATGGTGGGTTGAATATAAACGAGAACGGTTGCTACGCCCGCGCCGTTGAGCCGCACTGAATTGACCCACAACAGTTGATGCAAACCTACGCCCAAGACGCCCATCAAGATAAAATAGACGAGATGACGGCGTTGAATTTTGAACCACGCGCGTTTGAATAAAAATAGACCCAGCGCCAGCGCGCTGCTCACAATCAGGACGCGCCAAAACGCGAGCGACAGCGGTTCCATGTTATAGTCCACCAGCAGGATTTTGATAAAGATGGCGGTGGTGGACATGAGCATCGTGCTGACCATTACGAGGATGTAACCGCGCAGCGTGATGCCCGGAGCGTTTTGCGTTTTGGGCGTTGGGGAAGCGGAAGAGGTTGTCATAGGCGATGGATTGTGACACGAGATACCGAGCATGTCAAAAGGAGCGAAAGGAATTTTTGATTTTTGATTACGATTCTCGCTTTGTCGCGCGGCGGCAAACAATTATCAAAAATCATGAATTAGATATTGCGACGTGGAATTTCATATTCAATGCGAAGCGGCGGAAATTGCGCGCTATTGCTTTACGCCCGGCGACCCGGCGCGCGCGAAAAAAATCGCCGCGTATTTTCAAGACCCTAAATTTGTGACGGATAGTCGCGGCTATCTGGTTTTTTCGGGACATTATCGCGGCGTGTTCATGACAGTGTGCGCGACCAATATGGGCGGCCCAACGGTGGCGATTGCGCTCGAAGAATTGGCGCACATGGGCGCGGATACATTCATCCGCGTCGGTTCGTGCGGCGCGGTGCAACCCAATATGGGACCCGGCGATATTGTCATTTCGACGGGCGCGGTGCGTTTGGGCGGCACGGGCAATGCGTACTTGCCGCTGCACTATCCTGCCGTGCCGACGTTTCAGGTGACGCGCGCATTGGCGGATGCGGCAAGCGCGATGAATGTGCCGGCGCAGCTCGGCATCGGCGCGGCGGGCGATGCGTTTTACGCGCCCAAAGAGGGCCGCGCCGAAATGGCCAAGGCGGGCGTCTTGTCGCTCGAAATGGAGAGCGATACGCTTTATATCGTCGGCCAATTTCGCGGCTGGCGCACCGGCGCAATTTTTGCGACGGACGGCACGCCGACCGAAGTGAAACCCGCGTGGGGCGAACAATCTTATAAACGCGGCGAACAAAACGCGATTGAAATCGCGCTGGATGCCATGTACCGCGTGGCGCAGCAAGACGGCGCCGGGTAACAAATTTTTTGTCCCGACGTAGTACAGGTAAGGATAAAACGATGATTGGTTTTCGGCTTGCGCTGTTTGCGCTGACTTGCGTGGCGGTCTTGGTCGCGCTGCTGCTGGCGACAGTGTGGCTGCGCGGACTGCGCGCCGCGCCATCCAAAGCGCCGAGTCGGGACTCGATGGAAGAACCCGTAGATTTTGTGGAAGGTGAATTTCGCCGCGTGGATAATCCCTAACCGCGACGCGAATTGTGACCGTTTGGTTTGTCTAGCTGATTCAAGGTCGAACGATGCGATAACCCTATCGCGGCGCGTTTGACCTTTTTGTTTTTGGAGGAGTTTGAATCATGTCCACACGCTCTGAATTTTTCCGCGATGCCCTGGTTACGGCGTTTGGCATTTGCGCCGCGATTGCGCTGTTGGTTTTTGTCGCCTTATGGTTTTTCGACGTCTTGTCGTGGTTGTGGTTTGCGCGCATCATTCTCGCGGCGGCGGTGGGCGCGGCGTTGGTGGGCGGATTTATTTTGCTTCGCACGCTGCGCGCGCGGCACGTGCGGCGCAATCAGTACGGTTTGTACCGCACGGACCGCACGGCGGGCTGCACGGCGGGTTTGCTGATTGCGTTTGTGCTAGCCGGGCTGGCAATTTGCGGCGGCGTGTTGGAATGGTTTTTGGAATTTCGGTAAAAAATACAAGCGGCGTCCAAGACGCCGCTTGCTTATTTTGGAATGACTTGGATATTGCCCCAATCGCCCGCTTTGACATAGACGATGCCGAGATTAAAAACCTGCGCGATGTACGTTTCGCCGTTATAGTTCAAGCTCAATTCATCCGTTTGTTGGTCTTGCAAGCCGTGTATTTTAGCGAATTGCCACAACGCGGCTTGATTGTTCACAGGCATCCAGGGTTTGGATTGCGCGGCGGCGAGCGCGGCTTGTTCCAAAGTTTGTCCCGCCCCGACATTGTTTGGCAGACGCAATTTGAAATTTTGCGCGATGGCGTTGCGAAAATCGTCCAGAACTTGATTCTTTGTACTAAAACTCCAATGCGGGTCGGTGTCGAGCCAACGAAACATTGTGAGCGCTTGAATGGCTTGGTTGCCCGGCAGAGAATTCCAGCGATTGATTTCGGCGAACGCGGCAGTGACCCAGCCGGTATTTTGATTCAACCAATTGGGCGCGTCGTTGATCAGCGGCTGCGTTTCGGTGATATAGACCGGCAAATTTTTCATGCTTGTCGGAATCGCCTGCATGAAATTTTGATACGCGAGAAAACCGCGATAGTTGTTTTGAAATGGCGGTTGAAATTTTGCTTGATTCGTAATATCGGCGGGCTGTTGACCCCGTGAATAGGTGTGGATGGCGATGCCGTCGCATTGACCCGCCAGCGCGGCGAGAATGTCTTGGAAATACTTGACCCAATCGCCGGTTGGATTCGCGGGATATGTCGTTTCGGTATTGTACGGGCCCGTCGCGCCCGGCACGAGATTGGCGTCGGCGAAACCGGGTTGGGCTTGAATCGCCGCGCGGCATTTTTTGAAACAGACGGCGTAAGCGGCGGGCAAAATCGGTTGCCCCTGCGGACGTTCGGCGGAGAGATTCATCTCGTTGCCAATGATGAAAATTTTCGCGCCCTTGCTCGCCGCGACCCATTGCGCGCATTGCTGCGCGAACGCGTCATAGTCGGACGGCAGGGGGATGGTCCCCGCGCTGCCATAGCCGTTGTTCAAACGGACAATGACGCGACACTTGGCATTGACCAGCGCGCTGTAATCGGCGGGCGCGTCATGCCATACATCCACTGCATGAACGAGCCAACCGCTGCAATTATTTTGCTGCAAAAAATGCAAACCTTCGACATCATGGATGCCGTACAGCGATTGTGGAAATTGGTCGGGAGTGGGAGGAATCGCAGCCATTCGGATTTTACCTGTGGTTGATCAAGCGCGCGCCGTTAAATTGGCGCTCATTCGTTTTTTGGCGCTCCGCATTTCCGCGCGCAAGCGGCTCATTGGCGGATTGGGTTCAAGATTTACAAAAGTCATGCCCGCGACGAGCGCCGGCTGCACGGCGCGGACGGCGTAATACATTTGCTGGCTCGTCAAGCGATAATCGGGATGTCCCTGTTCCGTCGTTCGCAGTTCGCACCAATGATACAGCTCACGCAGATTTAATTCAATGTTGTAGCGCACCCGATAGCCAAACGGCACGACATATTGCGCCTCGTTGGGCAAGTCCGACGCCAGCGCGCGATAGAGTCGGTCGGCGCGCGCCATCGCCGCATGATACGCGTCGCGGATTGCGGGGACCGCCTCAATCTGCGCGCTCGTGTCGTAACCGTGCGCGGTGGTGTACGCTTGGCGGTCCGGCGTGACGACGCGATGCCGCTGCAAGTCGCGGAATTCGCCAATGTTGATGAGCAAATCAAATTCGTAACGCGCGTGTTCAAACGCGCGCCCCGGTTTGTGCCGCCGATTTTGACGTTCGCCCACGTACGCGCGCACAATCTCTTCTTTTTGCGCGGCGGATAAAGTTTGGACGCGCGCGGCGACGGTTTGTTTGGGCAGGGCGCTTGCGGAAAATAAAATCGCGCCGACAACCGCATCCATGGCGTCGGCATCGTAACGCGCCAATAACGCTTTCGCCGATGGATTGTGGGCGACGGGCGGCGCGGTTTGGTCCAAAAACGCGCGCGCCAATTTGGTTTGCGTCGCGCGGCGCGTTTGCAGATACGCTTGCAATAGTTTGCCCCTGTCGTCGTCCGCGCGTTTGATAAAGGGCCCAATGACGTTAGCCAATTCGTGCGCGCCCGCGCGGCCCAGCAAACGATTTTCCGCGAACGGGTCGGCGAGCAGATGCAGCAGCAGATATTCCAGCGCGCGTCCGTTGCCCCACACGCCGACGTTCGTCAATGTCGCCAGCGGCAAAAAACAGCGCAATAAATCGCACGCCTGCGCGCGCACCGCTTGTTTGTACGCAAACGCCGCGCTGCGTTGAAATTCCGCGTCGTCAATCCGCGCGAATTTTTCCACCGCGCCCGTGAGGGCGTTTTCAAATTCAATGTCCGCGATGGGATGCGTTTCTTCCAGATACTGCATCATACGCGGGAGCAGCGCCGTATACGCGTCAAATAAACCGTCGAGATGCTGCGTCACTTGCGCGGCATAGGGCGACGCGCCGAGCGTTTGGTCGCGGTAATAGCGATACTGTCCGTTCACCTTGTCGTCGAACGGCACATAGCGCGAAGATTTTTCGAGAAACGACAAACCGAGCCGATGGTCTTCGATGGTCTTGGCGGCGATTTGCGAAACTTCTTGAAAGGCGATGTGCGCGCCGCCGAGTTCGCCCACCGAATCGTCGCCGTAATCGGACAGGACGCGCGCATAAAACGCTTCCGCTTGCGCGCGCGCGGTGTCTGTCGAGTCTTGGGTCTCGAAAACGTTCAGGGGTTCGATAATTTCCGCGCGGTCCAAAAATTCGTCGAGGAACAGACGGCGCACGCCTTTGGCGGAACGGCTATAGCGCGAAAACAACGCGCCCTTGACGACTTCGGGTAAATTCATCAGCGCGACCACCGAACGGTCGGCGTTGGAAAAATAGGGCGCGAGCCGCGCGCTTTCTTTAGCCGAAAACGTTTCGCTGGACGGCGTTAATTGGGTTGCAAATTCCGGTTGCGACATGGTAAAAAATTTTTCTGCTGACGGATGAGAGAAAGTTAAAAGTTAAAAGTTCAAAGTTAAAAGTTCAAAATTAGAAAATGGAAATTAGAAATCCGAAATCAAAAATCCAAAATCCGAAATCCAAAATCCGAAATCCGAAATCCAAAATCCAAAATCCAAAATCCAAAATCCAAAATCCCTCTCCCTCTCACGCGGTGCGTTTTACAATCACGAGCGTTAGGTCGTCGAATTGTGGGACGCCTTGCGAAAATTCTTCGACGGCGTTCAAAATTTCATCGGTCAACGCTTGCGCGCTCTTGGCGGCGTGCGTTTGAATCACCGCGCCGAGCCGCGCCATGCCAAATTCTTCTTCGGCTTCGTTCAACGCGTCGGTGATGCCGTCGGTGTACAAGACCAATACGTCGCCGCACTCGAGCTGCATGTGCGCTTGGGGTTGTTCAAAATTGGGCATGATGCCGAGCGCGATACCGTGCTCCGGCAGCGGCGTCAGGGTCTGTTTGCCAAGTTGATACCACAGCGGCGGATTGTGACCGGCATTGACGTACAAAATGCTGCCGTCGGTGGTGTCCAGCACGCCATAGAACGCGGTCACAAACATATCCGATTGCGCGTCCGAAATAATCACGTCGTTCGCGCGTTCCATCGCTTCGCGCGGCGACGGTTTGCCGATTGCCATGGTCCGAATCACGGTGCGCGTCAATGCCATGAACAACGCGGCGGGCAAGCCCTTGTCCGAAACGTCCGCGACGACCAAGCCGAGGCGGCCGTGCGATAGCGGAATCAAATCGTAAAAATCGCCGCTGACTTGGCGCGCCGCATACCACGCCGCGCCAAGGTCATAGCCGGGCAAATGCGGCGGGTGGCGCGGCAAAAAGGACGATTGGATTTGATGCGCGAGTTGCAGTTCGTGGTCGAGACGTTTTTTCTCTTCGGCTTGATCGTCCAAGCGCGCGCGTTCGATGGCGACAGCCGCTTGATTGGCAATACCCGTCAACACGCGCATTTCTTCGCCGCTAAACCGGTGAGAATTGCTGCCCTGGTCCACGCCCAAGGCGCCCACCATTTCGCCGCGCGCAATGAGCGGAAAGAAAACCGCCGCTTCCAATTCAAATAGCGCGGCGAGATTCAATTCGACGGCGTCCGGCGACTGGATATTGCTAATGGTTGCGGGTTCGCGCGTGCGCCACAATTCGCTAAAAACGTTTTGCGGGCCGTTGTTGATTTGGATTTGGAAATTTTCAAAGCGTTCTTGCAGCGCGGGCGGCAAGCCGTATGCTTTGACGGCGCGGAACGTTTGCGTCTCTGCTTCGTACAAAAAAATCGCCGCGCGCTCGACGCTGACCAATAATGTCGTCAAGGTGACGACCGTCGTGAGCGCGTCGTCCAACGATTCTTGTTCCACCAAGTTTTCCGCGACGTTGAGCAGCGTGTTCAAATAGTACGCTTCAATCTGCCGCGTTTCAAAGAGCCGCGAATTTTGAATCGCAATCGCAATCTGCGCGCCGAGCGTTTTCATGACAAACAAATCTTCGTCGTCGAACGCGCCGACGCGGTCGCTCATTACGTCCAACACGCCCACGACGCGCTGGCGAACCATCAACGGCACGGCGAGTTCGGAACGCGTATTGGTCAAAGCATTGTCGGGCCCCGGCGCGTAACGCGGTTCTTTGGCGACATCGTGAACGAGCAGCGGTTCGGCGTGCGCCGCGACCCAACCGATGATGCCTTCGTGATAGTGCATCCGTTCGCCGCGCTGCCGCCACGTCTCGCTGAGCGGATGGGTGGACGCGAAAAATAATAAATCACGATTCTCTTGTTCTACCAAAATGTGAACGTGCGTGTAACCGAAACGATCCTGAATTTCATGGACGACGATGGGCAAGAGTTCGTCCAATTCCAACACTTGGGCGACTTTGCCGCTTACGTCGCTCACAATCGCGAGCTGCCGCGCGCGGCGACGTTCGACGGCGTACAGATGCGTGTTTTGAATGGCGACCGCCGCCTGACCCGTCAAGACGCTCAAGGTGCGCGCGTTGGTCATGTTTAACGCGCGGCTGCGTACGCACAGCGCCGTGACCAAACCTATCACGTCGTCGCCCGCCAACATTGGCACAAACAACGCGGCGCGCGCCGCGCGCTGTTCAAAGCGTTCGTCAAACTCGAATGGCAGTTTGCGCTGCCGTAAATCGTCCGCCAACAGCGTCGCGGGATTGTCGCGCATAAATGCGAGCGCGGGCGAAAGCATTTGGATTTCGCGATGGAATTGCACCGCGTGGTTTTGAATTTCGGCGCGCAGCGAAACGCAATCGCGGTCCGCGCCAAATAATTCGACGCGCACCAAATCGGCGCGCAGGACGGTGTGCGCGTATTGCAAGAGTAATTCCAGCACGCGGTCCGCGTCGAATCCCGCATGGGCGACGGCTTGATTAAATTCATTCAGCGCGGTCAGTTCGCGTGAGTGGCGCCGCAAACGGTCTTGCGTGATGGCATAGCGTTGAATGACAAAGGCGACCAGCACCAAGCCCGCCGCGAGCAAAATAAAAATCGGACGCGTCAAACCGCCGAATTCGGTATAGACCACTGCAATGACCATTGAAAACGGCAGCGGCGCCAATTCGACCAGCAGCGACGCTTTGAGCGTTTCGCGGAACAGTTTGAAAAAATTGCGCGTGCCGAGACGCATCATTTCCCAAAGCGCCCAGCCCAAATTGTCCAAAACAAACCAAATGAGCATGGCGGCGGCGGCGGGCAAAAGATTGGTGATGCCGAAATCAATCGGCGGCAAGACGCCGCCCAACGCCACAAACGCCGCGCCGCTCAAAAGCCCCATCAGCGCGCGCAGGCCGGCATTAAAAAGCGGCGTCTCGAGCAGCGCGAGAGGCGAATGGTGGCCGTATTCGAGATTGTTGACGAGGATATACAAGAGCGAACTCAGCGCGGGCACCCACGCGCCGGGCAGCGGGCCAAAAATAAAAACAGCCGCGAGGTCCACAATGCCGACGAGACTGTGCAGCGTATCCGGCGCGCTATAGACGCCCGCGCGTTTGACGATGAACGAAAGGAGGATGAAAAAAAGAATGGGCAGCGCCTGCGCGCGCAGCGTCTCCCAATCGGTGAGCAGGACCAAAATGCCCAGTCCCGCCAAACCGACGGTAAAGGAAAAAATCAGGCGCGGAATCGGCGAACGCATAAGAGATGATACGGAATCGGGCGCAGAAAATTTTGAGAACGCAAGAAACGAAAAAAATTGAAATTGATGCGGTGAACGGACGGCGCGCTTCAGGAGTTGGTTTGCGCCGCGCGTTCCAGCGCTTGCTGTGCGGATTGGAAGGTGGGTTGAATTTCTAAAACGCGGTCAATGCCTGCCATGCCGATAATTTCGCCGAGCCGTTCGCTGAGACAGCACAAGACCATTTTGCCGTGATTGTTTTGGATGCCGCGATGCGCGCGCATCAATACGCGCAGTCCGTCGGAACTGAGATAGCGCGTAGCGCTCATGTCCGCCAGCACGCGCGCGTGCGGTTGGCGCGTCAGCGGTTCCAATTCGTCCCACAACGCGCGCGCGGTCAAGGCGTCGAGGCGCCCGGTCGGTTTCACAACGACAATTTCGCTCATGCCAATTTTTTGGTCATGCGCGTAAGATTGCCGCGCCGATTATGTGAAAATTCTACGTGATCCATTAGTTTTCGCATAAAGAAAACGCCCAAGCCGCCAATAGTACGTTCTGAAAGCGGGCTGTGGATATTGGGCTCTCGAATCGTATCCGGGTCGAACGGTTCGCCTCGGTCGCGGATTTCGATTTGCAATTCGTCCGCCGTCACGCGGCACTCGATGGCGATTTTGCCATCGGTGCGGCCGCCGTATGCGTGTTCCATCACATTGGTCACGGCTTCATCCACCGCCATTTGCACATGGTCGGTGATTTGTTCCGTAAAGTTGGATTGACGCGCCATATCCAACACAAAATCCGAGACGCGCTCGAGATTTGCCATATCGCTGCTAATTTCGAGATAGAACCGTTTTGCGCTTGCCAAGCGAATCCGCTCCGTGTGTCAAGGATTACATTGCGACGTTGCAATGCCAAGTTCAACCGGCGACGCTTTGCTCTGGCGGCGCGGTCGGCGCGGGGCGACGATTTTGAAACCACACATAGAGAGCCAGCGCACAAAAAACGACGAGCGTCAGATTCAAAGCGATATTGATAAAGGCGATAACGGTCGAAGCGAGAATATGTTCATGCGGCGGCGTAATGCCAAGCCCCGCCATGCCCATCAAGACAGTGAAAAAACCGTGTCCGCGAATGTCGGTGACGTTCACGCCGAAATTGCCCAAGAGCAGCGGCAGGATTTGCGAACCGCGAAAATCGCCAAAGATATGGCGCACGTGATTGACGCCCCCGCCGTACAGCGCTTGCAGCGCATACAACAGCACGATTACCAGCCCGATGACGGAACCGCGCCGCGCCAGCCACAAGCCGAACGGCGGAACGATGGCGTACACCAACGCGCACGCCAACAAAAAATCAAAAGTCGAAATGCCGTACCACGCGGGTTCATTCGTAATCACCGCGTCGTCAATAATGTGCAGCCACAAAAACACGAAACTGAGAACAAAGAGGATGGTAATGCGCGAGACGAGAAATTGGTAACGGGGAGACAGATTTTTTTCCATAGTTTTGCAGGTCGGATTATAGCATAGGTCGTCTTGACCTTTTCTTGACGCGGGGGCGAGATTTCTTGTCGCCCGATTGATACGTTTTCCGCTATAGTGATGCGCGTCCAGGAGGCAAAGACATGGCAGATTTATTTTTCGTTGCGCTGACAAGTTTGTTTTTCGCGCTCGCTATCGGATTGATGCGCTTTTTAGACCGACTGCGTGAGGAGGGCTGAAATGAATTGGTTCTATGCGCTTGGCGGCATTGTCGCGCTGGCATTATTGATTTATCTTTTTGCCGCGCTGCTGAAACCGGAGTGGTTCGCATGACGCTCAATGGCATTTTACAAATCATCTTGTACGCCGTCGCGCTGGTTGCGCTGGCGAAACCGTTCGGCGCGTACATGGCGCGCGTATATCAAGGCGAACGCACGCCGCTCGACCCATTGTTGAACCCCGTCGAACGCGCGCTGTATCGTCTGTTTGGCGCGCGCGCAACGGATGAGATGGATTGGAAAACCTACGCGCTGGCGGCGCTGCTGTTTAGCGTCGCAGGCATGTTGTTTTTGTACGCGCTGCAACGCGTCCAAGAATTCTTGCCGTTGAATCCGCAAGCGTTCGGCGCCGTGGCGCCCGATTCGGCGTTCAACACGGCGGCGAGTTTTGTCACCAATACGAATTGGCAAGGATACGCGGGCGAAACGACGATGAGCTATCTGACGCAAATGCTCGGCATGACGGTACAAAATTTTGTTTCCGCCGCAACGGGCATGGCGGTTCTCGTCGCATTGATTCGCGCGTTCACGCGGCAGCCCTCACCCCCAGCCCCTCTCCCTTTGGGAGAGGGGAGTAGTAAAGAGTTCCCCTCTCCCTTTGGGAGAGGGGTTAGGGGTGAGGGACTCGGTAATTTTTGGGTGGACTTGACGCGCAGCACGCTTTACATTTTGCTCCCGCTTGCGATTCTGGTTTCCCTCATTCTCGTTTCGCAAGGCGCGGTGCAAAATTTTTCAGCGTA
>JAJVIA010000070.1:0-1913 GCA_022072245.1 Anaerolineae bacterium | reverse complement strand
GGGGTGAGGGACTCGGTAATTTTTGGGTGGACTTGACGCGCAGCACGCTTTACATTTTGCTCCCGCTTGCGATTCTGGTTTCCCTCATTCTCGTTTCGCAAGGCGCGGTGCAAAATTTTTCAGCGTACCAAACCGCGCAGTTGGTTCAAGCGACGACGGATGCGAATGGACAAACCGTCGCAACCCAAACGCTTGCGATGGGTCCCGCCGCGTCGCAAGTGGCGATTAAACATCTCGGCACGAACGGCGGCGGTTTCTTTAATGCGAACGCCGCGCATCCTTTCGAGAGTCCGACGCCGCTCACCGATTTTCTTTTGATTCTCGCCGAAACAGTTATCGCCGCCGCGCTCTGTTACACCTTTGGCAAAATGGTGGGCGACACGCGGCAGGGTTGGGCGCTGCTCGCGGCAATGATGGTCTTTCTCGTTGCGTTCATGTTTGTCGCCTACGCGGCGGAAGCGCAGGGCAATCCCGCGTTTGCGCAATTTGGCATTGACCAAACCGCGAGCGATGCGAATCCCGGCGGCAATATGGAAGGCAAAGAAATGCGCTTCGGCATCGCGCGCTCCGCGCTCTTTGCCGCGGCGACGACGGCGACTTCGACCGGCGGCGTCAATTCGATGCACGATTCGCTCACGCCAATGGGCGGTTTCGTCACGCTTTTTATGATGCAGCTCGGCGAAGTGATTCTCGGCGGCGTCGGTTCGGGTTTGTACGGCATGTTGGTCTTTGTCATTCTCGCGGTTTTCATCGCGGGCTTGATGGTGGGCCGCACGCCGGAATATCTCGGCAAAAAAATCGAACCGTTCGAAATGAAGATGGCGGCGCTTTTGATTTTGATTATGCCGCTGACGGTGTTGGGCATGACCGCGTTCGCGGTTGTGCATCCCGACGGCGTGGCAAGTATCTTCAATCCCGGCGCGCACGGTTTCAGCGAGGCGCTGTACGCGTTCACTTCGATGGGCAACAATAACGGCAGCGCGTTCGGCGGTCTCGGCGCCAACACATTTTTCTACAACACGCTCGGCGGAATCACTATGTTGATTGTGCGCTTTTGGATTATTGTGCCGACGCTCGCGCTCGCGGGTTCGCTCGTAAAAAAGAATCGAGTTCCCGAATCCGCCGGCACACTGCCAACCCATTCGCCTTTGTTCATCGGCTGGCTCAGCGCCGTAATCTTGCTCGTCGGCGCGCTGAACTTTTTACCCGCGCTCGCGTTGGGCCCGGTGGTGGAACAGTTGATGATGAGGTAGCGAGTAGCAGGTAGCAAGACCTGTTACCTGATACCTACTACCTGATACCTACTACCTACTACCTACTACTTTTATCAAAATGAAAACTCACTCCCTTCAATCCCAAATGTATCAGCGCGCGTTCCGCGACTCGTTTCGCAAACTCGACCCGCGATGGATGGCGCGCAATCCGGTCATGTTTGTCGTCGAAATCGGAAGCGTGTTGACGACGCTCTTGTTCATTCAAGCGTTATTCGGCGCGGGCGAAGCCAATCCCGCGTTCATTGGCGCGATTGCGGTGTGGCTGTGGTTCACCGTCCTCTTTGCCAATTTTTCCGAAGCGCTCGCCGAAGGACGCGGCAAAGCGCAAGCCGATTCGCTGCGCGCGGCGCGGCGCGATACGCAAGCGAAAAAGTTGCGCGAACCGCGTTACGGCAAAAATTTTCAACTCACGCCGTCGAATGATTTGCGGCAAGGCGATTTTTATCTCGTCGAAGCGGGCGATATTCTGCCTGCCGATGGCGAAGTGATTCAAGGCGTCGCGTCGGTGAATGAAAGCGCGGTCACGGGCGAAAGCGCGCCGGTGATTCGTGAAGCGGGCGGCGACCGCAGCGCCGTCACGGGCGGCACGCTCATTCTTTCCGATTGGCTCGTCGTGCGCGTCACCGCGAATCCGGGCGA
>JAJVIA010000054.1:3630-28273 GCA_022072245.1 Anaerolineae bacterium | reverse complement strand
TGCTCATTGCGGAATTGCGTCCGCCATCTGTCGCCGCGAATGGTTTGGCTGCCGCGCTGCGCGAACATCTTGCTGAAAGGGAGCGCGCCGACAATCTGATTGTCACACTCTACGTCGAGGGCAATGAAAATTTGTCGGCGCGCGAAGCAGAGCAGCTCTTTCGCATCGCGCAAGAAGCGCTGAACAACATCGTCAAACACGCGCGCGTTACGCGCGCCCACATCGCGCTCGATTTCCGCGCGCCGTGTTGGATGGAAATACGCGACGCGGGGGCGGGATTCGACATGGACAGCGCGCAAGATGCGACTCAAGTTGGACTGGTCAGTATGCGCGAGCGCGCCGCCGAAATCGGGTGGAGTTTGCAAATCCGTTCCAGCCCGGCTCAAGGCACGCTCATTCGCGTCGAACAAACAAGCGGAGCAAATAGTCAATGAATGACCAAACAAAAATTCGCGTGTTGATTGTGGACGACCATCAAGTTGTGCGTCAAGGTCTGCGAACGTTTTTGGAATTGCACGACGATATTGTCGTCGTCGGCGAAGCGGGCGACGGCGCGACGGCGGTCACATTGGCGCGTTCATTGGAACCCGACGTGATTTTGATGGACCTCGTAATGCCGCAGATGGACGGCATCGCCGCGACGCGTGAAATCAAAACCGCGCAGCCGCACATTCAAATCATCGCCTTGACGAGTTTTGTGGACGACGACCGCGTGGTTCCGGTGATTCAAGCGGGCGCGTCCGGTTATTTGCTCAAAGATGTTTCGCCCGACGAATTGGTAGCGGTGATTCGCGCGGCGCAGCGCGGTGAAATACGTTTGCCGCCCGACATTGTGCAAAAATTGATGGCGCAGGTCGCGCGTTCCGCCGCGCCGCGAACGGCGGACGCCAATCTGACGGAACGCGAACTTCAAGTCCTCGCGCTCGTCGCGCAGGGCCAAAGCAACGCCGAAATCGCGGCGCGGTTGGTCATTAGCGTCAAGACTGTGAAAACGCACATTAGCAATCTCTTGAGCAAATTAAATTTGGCAGACCGCACGCAGTTGGCGATTTATGCGCTCAAGCATGGCTTGGATGCTTTGTGAATGACATGCACACAGCTCAAACGCGCGTGTCCTACAAACCGGGGCGGATTGCTGTCGCCGCGTTGTATCTCGCATTCGCCGCCGAAATCGCGCGCACGCTGGGGGCGACGCCGAACCGCGATGCGTGGGCGAGCTATTTGCTTTTGTACGGCGCGTTCCTGATTTTATTTACGTTCGTCTTGTTTCGTCCGCCGCGCCGCGCCGTGTTTCTCCATCTTTATTTTGGCGCGCAGTCCGCGTTGGTTTTAATCATGCTCGCGCTCAATCCCGAACTGGATTTCATCACCGCGCTCTTTGCGCTGTTATCCTATCAAGCGGCATTGCTTTTTACGGCAGCGGCGCGTGGGTTTTGGATTGCCGCGTTCATTTCGCTCACGGCGGGCGCGCTGTTTTTTTATTTGGGCTTGCCCGGCTTGGCGATGGCAATCACGCCGATTGCAATCAGCGTCGTTCTCGCCGCGCACGTTATCGCAAATCAAGAACTCGAAAGCGCGCGCGCGGCAAGTCAAACCCTGCTCGACGAATTGCGGCGTACGCATCAGCAATTGAAATTGCACAGCGCGCAAGGCGAAGAGTTGGCGGCGCTGGAGGAACGCAATCGGCTCGCGCGCGAACTCCACGATTCGGTTTCGCAAACGCTTTTCAGCATCATCTTGAATACGCGCGCCGCGCAGTTGCAATGGGCGCGTGACCCCCTTTGCGTGCGCGACACGTTGGCGCGTTTGCAGGAATTGACGCACAGCGCGCTCGCGCAAATTCGCACGCTCATCACTGAACGCCGTCTCGACGCGTGACGCACGCGCGCTTTTTGCATCTCGAGATTCTTGATTTTGGGCGAATGAATTCACCGCAACAAAATCACTAAACGTCTCTACAGACGTTAGTCTGCGGAGGCAGACTTGTGTTGTTGTTGCCGCGATTTCGAATCGCTTGCGCGCGCGTTTTTGCATCTCGAGATTCTTGATTTTGGGCGAATGAATTCACCGCAACAAAATCACTAAACGTCTCTATAGACGTTAGTCTGTGGAGGCAGACTTGGCGTTGTTGTTGCCGCGATTTCGAATCGCTTGCGCACACTTTTTTGCATCTCGAAACTCTTGATTTTGGGCGAATGAATTCACCGCAACAAAATCACTAAACGTCTCTCCAGACGTTAGTCTGCGGAGGTAGACTTGATGTTGTTGTTGCCGCGATTTCGAATCGCTTGCGCGCGCGCGTTTTTGCATCTCGAAACTCTTGATTTTGGGCGAATAAATTCACCGCAACAAAATCACTAAACGTCTCTATAGACGTTAGTCTGCGGAGGCAGACTTGGCGTTGTTGTTGCCGCGATTTCCAATCGCTTGCGCGCACTGCCCAAAAATTTGCCGTTCATCTCCAGACGCACTTTGCCTCCTTCTCCAGTCGCATAACAAAAATCAGTCCCGCGACGGATACACAATCCGTCCGCGTGCCGATGCGCCGTCGCGTCAACCGCGTTATGATGCCGCCATGATACACAACCAACCGATGGATGCGGCGCATCCGATTTTTTCTCCAACCTCACGCGTGGGCAGCATCGCCGCGTTCGGCAATGCATTCGCCGCAAGTGCAGCTTTGTATGTCGCGCTCTTTCTCATTGGCATTCCCGCGTTGAGCGACCCACAGCAATTGGCGGAACTCGCCATTCACAACCCGACGTCGTTGTTACTCCAAGACGCGTTGAAATTTTTGTCTGCCGCAACCGCATGCGTTTTGATTTTTGCGCTTGACGCGCGTTTGCGCGACCGCGTGCCGACGTGGATGCGCGTCGCCAAGTTGTTTGGATTTGTGGCGGTGGGATTGCTGCTCGCCAACGCGGCGTTGAGTTTGTTTGCCGTTTCGCAAGCGACGCATTTTTCGCCAAGCGTGAGCGCGACGCTGAACGGCGTTATCGGAATTTTGGGTATGGCGGCAATCATGGCGAATGGAGTTTGGTATTTGGTCGTGAATTGGACGGCGCGTACAAGCCGACGTCTCCCGCGCGGATTGTGCTATCTCGGTTTGCTTCTTGGCGCGGCGAGTCTTGTGCCGTTTCTCGCGCTATTGACTTTGGTTCTCGGCATCGTGTGGGCGCTGGGGCTTGGCGTCGCCTTGGAGCGCGCGAAATGAGAACACGCGCGCTCTATCACGCCGCGCTGTTTGCATTCGCGGCGTGCGTGTTTTCGTGGACGATTTTTTTGGGCATCGAGTTTTGGTTTATTCCAACGTTTGTTCCGCCGGAAGCCACTGCCGCGTTGTTGTTGACTCAATTGTTGGGACATTATCTCGGCATGATGGGACCCGCCGTCGCCGCGCTCGGTTTGTGGAGTGTTTATAAAAACCCAACGTGTCCCGCGTTTCGTTGGGGCAATCTGAAATTTTATGTGTGGAGCGCGGCGGCATTGGTTTTGTTGCGCGGCGCGGCGCTCGCGTGCGGAATGTTTGCCGCGCCGAATGATTTTCAATTGCGCGCGTCCATCGAAGCGCATGTGTGGTTCATTCTCGGCGCGAGTTTGACGTTCGGCTGGGTGGCAGGGATGGGCGAAGAAGTTGGCTGGTGCGCGTATCTTTTGCCGCTGCTCGAACCCGCATTTGGAAAATTGGGCGCGGCGATGTTTTCCGGCGCGCTGCGCGGCGTGTGGCATTTGCCCGTCATCGTGACGCCGCTGTTGGTCCAAGTTTTGAAAAATGAAACTACGTGGGATTTTTTTATCGCGAACGCGCTCATCGCCACAACGGCGCTGCTCTTTTCCAATCTGCTGTTTGGCGCGGCGATGAGTTGGTTGTGGTTCAAGACCGCGAGCGTCGCGCTGGTGGGTTGGGCGCATCAATGGTTCGACCTCACGCGTGATGCCGCGATGCTATTTGTCTTTGCGTTGGCAAGCAGCAGCGCAACAACGTTGACATACAGCATCGAAATTCATTTACTCGGACTCGCCGCGCTGCTGTGGATCGTGCGACGAGCGAATTGGCAACACGGAATCAATCGGCTCGTCGTCTCTAAAACGCCGTAGGGCAATTGAGCATGGGCTAGATATTTTCAAGGAGAAGAAAATGGTTACGCAGGCGATTCAAACAGCAAAGATAGTTGAGACGACAAGCGCCGCGCAGTACGCGCGGCGCAATTGTTTTTGTTGGCGCGTTCTCGGCGCTTGCGGCGGCAAACGCTAGAAAAAAATCGCCGCGTCATGCCGCAAAATTTTTTTTGTTTCTCCACAAAATTCTAACTCGTGATAGAATCGGTTGGCGCGCGCGTCAATCCACGCAATCTCGCGCAAAGATAAAAAATTATGAAAATAAATATCCTTGGCGGAGGACCTGCGGGGTTGTATTTTGCCCTCCTTTTGAAAAAGCAAAATCCCGCGCACGAAATCACCGTCGTCGAACGCGACGGGCCCAACGATACCTTTGGTTGGGGCATTGTCTTTTCTGATACGACGCTCGATAATTTCGCGCTGCACGACCGCGCCAGCTATGTGGATTTTATAGCCGCCGCGCAGAAACGCGATTCCGTTTATATTCAACATCGCGGCGTGCGCGAACGCGTGCGCGGCAATCCCATTTCGGGCGTGGCGCGTTTGACGTGGCTGCAAATTTTGCATCGCCACTGCGAACAGCACGGCGTAAAAATTTTGTTTCACACGAACGTCACGAATGTGAACGATTATGCCGATTGCGATTTGCTCGTCGGCGCGGACGGCGCCAACAGTCTCGTGCGAAAAACCTACGAAGGTTTTTTTATGCCGTTTATCGAGACGCGCCAAAACAAATATGTGTGGCTGGGGACGACGCAAACGTTCGACGGCTTGACGATGATGTTCAAGCAAAGCGATGTCGGCTTGTTCATTGGCCACGCGTATCAATTCAGTCCGACGCACAGCACCTTTGTGGTCGAATGTCCGCCCGAAACGTGGGTCAACGCGGGTTTTGATACCATGTCGCCCGACGACACGGTAAAATATCTGGAACAAGTTTTTCGCTCCGAACTCGACGGCAATCCGCTCTGGCACAATAATTTTTTGCGCTGGCAAAATTTCCCGCTCATCAAAAATCGGCGCTGGCATCATCTGCCCAAACGCGGCGCGCCCATCGTCCTCGTGGGCGACGCGCTGCACACCGCGCATTTTTCGATTGGTTCTGGCACCAAGCTGGCGATGGAGGATTCGATTGCGCTGGCGGAATGTTTTGCGCGCCATGCCGACGCGACGGTCGCGCTGCCCGAATATGAACGCGTGCGAAAACCGGTGGTGTGGCGTTTTCAAACCGCCGCGCTGCGTTCGCTGGCGTGGCTCGAAGACGTGGAAAAATATCTGTATCTCGACCCCTTGCCCTTTGCCTATCGCGTCATGACGCGCAGTCAACGCGTCAGCTATCAGCGCATGAAACTCGCAGACCCTGAATTCACCGCGCGCTATGGCGCATGGTATCGCGCCCAAGCTCACCCCGGCGTCATTCCGCCGGAATTTCTCGACCTCTTTGAAAAAAAATCGTTCGGTCATCTGGCGACGCTCATGCCCGACGGCACGCCGCAAGTGACGACCGTGATGGTGGATTTCGACGGCACATATATTGTGATTAATTCCGCGCGGGGCCGCATCAAAGACCGCAATATGCAAGAGCGTCCGAACGTGGCAGTGCAAATTCCCGACCCCGATAATTCCGACCGCTTTCTCGCAGTGCGCGGCAGCGTCGTCGAAATTACCGAAGCGGGCGCGGACGAACATTTGAATAAACTCGCGCAGCGTTATTTGGAAAAAGACGAGTATCCGGCGAGTATGCGATTTCCCGGCGAAGTGCGCGCGCTGTACAAAATTATGCCGCACAAAGTGACGGTATGGGACCCGTGGGGCATCATTCCGCCGCGTGAACGCTTACGAACCGAAGGCAGGGATGAAGCATGAAGTATGATTTTTTGTACGAGGTCCAAGACCATATCGCGACGATTACGTTGAATCGGCCCGATGTGTTGAATGCGTTGACGTTGGAAATTTACGCGCAGCTGCGCGATTTGTTTGAAGCGCTGCGCTATGACGACGACGTACGCGTAGTGATTCTGACCGGCGCGGGCCGCGCGTTTTGTTCCGGCGGCGACGTTCACAAAATCATTGGCGCGGTGTTGGACCGCGACATGCGCGGTCATTTGGAATTTTGCCGCATGACGGGGCATCTCGTTCGCAATATGCGGCTCTTGCCCAAACCCATTATCGCGGCTGTGAATGGCACGGCGGCGGGCGCGGGCGCGGTCATGGCGCTCGCTTCCGATTTTCGCGTCGTCGCCGATTCCGCCAAATTCGCGTTTCTCTTTACGCGCGTCGGCCTCACGGGCGCGGATATGGGCGCGGCGTTTTTGCTGCCGCGCGTGATTGGGCAAGGACGCGCGCTGGAACTCTTGATGTTGGGCGACGATGTGGACGCGGCGACGGCGGAACGTTACGGTTTGTGTACGCGCGTTGCGCCGCTGGCGCAGGTCCTGCCCGTCGCGCGCGAACTTGCCGCGCGGCTCGCCACCGGGCCCACCTATGCGCTCGGCATGACCAAATTGATGGTGAATAACGAATGGACGATGGACATTCATGCCGCAATCGAAGCCGAAGCGCAAGCGCAAGCGTTGATGATGATGGGCGCGGACCATCGCGCGTTTTATGAAGCGTTTGTGGAAAAACGGAAACCGGAATTTCGAGGCAGCTAAATTCATGCTTTACGATTTCTGATTCTGGGACGCGCCGCGCGCGGCTGCAGAAATCGTAAAGCGTCCGCCAAAAAAACATTCATGGAAAAATCTATCGTCAATCCGCCCGCGCTCGCCAAACCGGTCGGTTATTCGCACGGCATCCTGACGCAAGGCGGCAAAATTCTTTTTCTCGCGGGCCAAACGGGCATGGATGCGACAGGCGCGATTGTCGCGCCGGACGATGTGGTGGCGCAGTTTCGTCTGGCTTTGACGAATCTGCACGCGGTGGTTACGGACGCGGGCGCGCAAATGACCGACATTGTGAAACTCAATATCTTTGTGGTGAATAAAAAAGCGTATCAAGCGCACGCGCGCGAAATCGGCCAGGTGTACCGCGAATTTTTTGGCAAATACTATCCGACGATGACGTTGGTCGAAGTGAAAAGTTTGTACGACGATAACGCGCTGCTGGAGATTGAAGGTATCGCGGCAGTGAACAGTAAAGTTTAGAACCAAGATGGATTTTTCAATTACAGATTCTCAACGCGCGGTCCAAGAACGCGCGCGCGAATTCGCGCAAAAACGCGTGGCGCCGCTGGCGCGCGAAATGGACGAGCGCGGCGCGATGCCGTTGGAACTCGTGCGCGAGATGGGCGCGCGGGGATTGCTCGGCGGTCCCTTGCCGCGCGCATACGGCGGCGAGGAATGGGACGCGGTGGCGCTCGCGTTGTGTTATGAAGAATTGGGCTGCGTGGATTCGTCGGTGCGCGGCTTTATGACCGTACACACTTCGCTGGTGTCGCAATGTATTCTAAAGTGGGGAACGGACGCGCAGCGCGAGAAATATCTGCCCCGCCTCGCGCGCGGCGAATGGATTGGTTGTTATTGTCTCACGGAACCGAATGCGGGTTCTGACGCGGCGAGCATGGAAAGCGTCGCGCGCGCCGACGGCGACGCGTTTGTTTTGAACGGCGAAAAAATTTGGATTACGAACGGCGGCATTGCGGATGTCGGAATTGTGTTTGCGTCCGTTGACCGCGCTCTCAAGCACAAAGGGATTTGCGCGTTCTTGGTTGACTTGAAGGCGCCCGGAATTCGCCGCGAAAAAATGCCGGGCAAAGAATTGGGGCATCGCGCGTCCGACCACGCGCGCATTTTTTTTGAAAATTGCCGCGTCCCCCAGACCGCGCTGCTCGGCGAACGCGGCCAAGGATTTCGCGTCGCCATGTCCGCGCTCGACCACGGACGGCTTGGCGTGGCGGCGGGCGCGCTCGGCGTGGCGCAAGCGTGTTTGGATGCGAGCGTAGCGTTTGCGCGCACGCGGCGACAGTTCGGTCAGCGGATTGGCGATTTTGAAATGATCCAGTCCGCGCTTGCCAACATGGCGGCGGATGTGGACGCGGCGCGGCTGCTCGTCTATCATGCCGCCTGGCTCCACGCGCGCGGCGAACGCGTGACGCGCGCAACCTCCGTCGCCAAACTTTTTGCCACCGAAGCGGCGGTGCGCGCGGCATCCGAAGCGGTTCTCTTGCACGGCGGGCGCGGCTATTCCAACGAGTATCCCGTCGAGCGCTACTATCGCGACATCAAAGGTCTGCAAATTTACGAAGGCGCCTCGCACATTCAACGCATTGTGATTGCGCGCGAGTTGCTCGGCAAAGACGACGCGTCCTAGCGCCAATTCCTTTGCGAGACCCGAAGGGTTTTTTTGAAGATTTTGCGGACCCAAGTTTTGACCATTGTATTTTTTATCAAATCAGCTGATTGAGGAGTTGTTGTTGTGACCACACGTTGGCAAGTGACGCAAGCGGAACACATTGCGCGTTATAATGAATTGCCGTTGACCAATGTGCCGCTTTTTCGAGAAGAAGATTTTTCCGGCTGCATTCTCGGTTTTTTGCCGGGCCAAGTTTTGCCCAAACATCGGCACGAACACGAACATGAAGTGTTTGACGTTTTGGCGGGCGAAGGCACCATGTGGCTGGATGGGCAGGCAGTGCGCGCGGGCGTGGGCGCGATTATTTTTGTGCCGGCGGGCGTAGAACACGGTTTTGAAAATACGGGCGCGGAACGCTGGCTCGTGCGCGCGACGATTCACGAACGCACGTATGCGCGTCGCGCATTGCAGCGCGCGTTGGAAAAACGCGTGCGTCGTCTCAAGGAAACTTTTTCTGGAAAGCGGAATTCGACCGCCTAAAGGGCGCGCACTGTTGGCGCCAATTACGCGCGCCCAAAGAGGACAAAGGCGGCGAAACCGACCAAACGAATCGCGCCCGCGACAATCAGCGCTTGCGGAATGCCGATGTTGGTCGCCAAAGTCGTCGCCGCCAAAGGCGCGATAAATGTGGCGAGATATACCGTCGTCTGCTGAATGCCCACAAACGTCGCCGCTTGGTCTTGCGGATAACTCGAAACCACCATGTCGAACAGGACCAAATCAATCCCCGCCGCAAAAATGCCGGCAAGACCCGCCAGCGCGATTACAATTTCAATCTGCTGCGTGAACGCCATGATAATGGGATAAAACGCGAGCGCGGCGGTGGTGGTCAACAGGGCAAATCGAATGCCGCGCTTTTTGGTCACGCGCGCCCAAAAAAAATACGCGCCCAACAAAACCGCGCCCCCGACTGTCGCAATAAAACCGATTTGTTCGTCCGTCGCATTCAGTTCGCGCACGTAATAGAGCGGAAACAGCGGAATCGCAAACGCCAAACCGAAACGATAAATAAATTGGCTGCTCACCGTTTCCACAAATTTTGGATGCTGCCGCATGGCGCGCTGCCAGCCGTACAAACGCGCCAGGCGCGAAGGTTCCGCCGTTTGCGGCGGCGCGGGCTGCGGCGGCAGTTCGATGCGCCGCGAAAAATATAGACTCAACAAGCCGCCCATCGAAAGCGCGATAAAGACGATCTGAAAATTTAGCGGAAAGACGATGCGGTCCAGGACGATGCCCGCGACCGCCACCACAATTGCGGACGTGATGCCCAGCGACGACCAGCGGCGGCTCATTAAATAAAAGCGGCCCTCGGGTCCCGCGACGCCCGCCATCACCACCGTAAAGCCGACGTTCACAATCGTTTGCGGAATCGTCGCCAACGCCCAAATCAACAAAATCATCAACACGGCATAATCTGTTACAAAAAAAGGGACCAACCCGGTCAGGGTGTAGCACAGCACGACCAGAAAGCGAGAGAGCGAATACCACGGCACAATGTTGCGCTGACGCGCCAAAAATTGACCCAGCGGCACCGCAAAAATTAAACCCGCCAATGCGGGCATCGAAGTCAACAAGCCGATGGCGAAATTGTCCGCGCCCAACCGCGTGAGAAATACCGGCAGGTACGGCGCGGCGGCGGACGCGATGCCCACGCCAATCCCGTCAATCAAAACGCGTCGAACGTTTTGCGATTGGACATCGCTGCCCATGGGAAGCCATTGCGCCAACAAACGGCGCGGCTGTAGTTTGTAATGCAAGGCGTTAAAATTCACCGGCGTTGGTTTGCGCGCCGAACTCGTATCGTACCGGAATGATTTATGCGTTTTATCATATTGTGCCTGAGTCTGTGCGTAACCGCGTGTACTGTTCCGGGCCCGTCTGAACCCGTCGCCCAAATCGCGTCCGCGCAAAATCTATGGCGCGCGCAAAACGTGCGCCGCTATCGGATTGCGGTGCAAAAAACGAACGCGCGCTTGCGGACGCAAACCAATACGCTCACCGTCGAAGATGGACGCGTCACGCATCAAACCGCGACCTGCGTCCCCGCGCCGCGCCAAGGGCGGACCTGTCAGGTCGAGCCGTTCGACGCCAATGAATTTACGGTGGACGGTTTATTTCAAACCGCGCTCGCGCTCGCGCCCGCCAGCGCGCAATATAATTTGCGCGTAGATTTTGACGCGCAATATCATTTCCCCAAATTTATTTCGCGCGACGAAAAAGCGCGCGCGGACGACGAAACGACTTGGCGCGTGGTCGAGTTTCAACCGCTGCCCTGAACGGCGGCGCAAAAAAAAAGAGCGTCCGTTGCCGGACGCTCGCACTGCGCAATCACAACGGCGGAATGGAATCGTCAATGTAATTTGCGGTCTCGCCCGGCGCGCCAAACTTGACGCTGCGATACGTCCAAATGCGATTGATGCCGAAATTCCAAAACAGCACCACGCCAATCGCGCACAGCTTTGCCAGATTGTACGCCAGCGTTTCGTGCTGCGGCATCAACGGGAGAAAAATCAAATAATCAGTCGCCACAAACACCAATTGATTGATGCCCAGCCCCACCAAATTCACGGTCGCAAATTTACCCAACTGCGAATGGACGGCATGTTGGCGCGATTCGGGAAACGTCCACAAACGATTCCAGGTAAAATTCGAGAGGATGGCGCAGCTCACCGAAATAATGTTGGCGTAAAATTTTGGCACGCCAAAAACCAAAATTAGAACGTTCAGCACGGTTACATCCAAAATCGCGCCAAAGCCGCCCACAATCATGAATTTGATGAAACGCTTGACTTCGGGATGCGCCGCTTTGATGCGCTGTGGCGCTAACGAATTTACGCGTTCAAAAAACGCAGTCATCAATCCAATGCCTCCCATACGTACTTGTCTCATTGTTCTGGCGCCGCCGTTGCAAGCAAGACGGGCGTCAAGCCCAACATCAAACCCACTTGCAAATACATTGCATGTACAAATAGATTATCAAAAAAATTATGAATTGACAATGCGACCAGCGTCCCAAAAATCCCCGCCGCGACGCCAATTTTCCAATTTTGCGCGCGCAGCGCGCCGCGGCCGCTTTGCCACAAAATTGCGCCCCACAAAAACGCAAACGCCAGGAAACCGATGGCGCCCGTTTCCGCCAAGACGTTCAAATAATAATTGTGCGCGTGACCCAGCGGGTCGTCCCATTTCGGCAGCGCAAATTGCGGATACGCCGCCGCGTAATTGCCAAAACCGACGCCGAGCCATGGCGCCGCTTCAAACATGCTCAACGCGGCTTGCCAATGCGCGCGCCGTTCCACCAGCGCGTAATTGTCGTCGTTCGCGCGCACGCCGCGCACATCCTCAAATCCAAAGTAATCGCCCACCGTCGCAAAGCGCTGCGTAATCACATCCGGCACGAGCTGGATTTGACCCAAGCCGCCAAAGAACAAAACGAGCGCGGCGAGAATCAAACTCCAGCGCGCCGCGCGTTTGGAACGAATCAACGCGAGCAGCGCCGTGACCGCCAACGCCGCGCCGACGCCGAGCCACGCGCCGCGCGAATAGGAAAAAAACAATGCCGCCAGCATGACCGCGCTCGCGCCGCTCGCCAACAGCAGCAGCAGCCAATGCCGATGGGGCAGGCGCGACGCGTCGGCTGCGGCGCGCGTCATTGTCCAAACGCGCAGAATGCCCAATGCCGTGCCAAACGCCAACGGCAAAATCAGACCCAAATAACCCGCATACGGATTCGGCTGCTCGAATGTGCCGTACGCGCGCAAGTTCGCGCCGCCGAACAATAAAAATCCTTCGGGACCGACGCGGAAATAATATTGATACGCGCCCAACAGCGCCTGACTCGCGCCCGCCAAAAACATGACGCCCAACAAACGCTCGGCGCGCGTTTCGTCGAACGACAACGCGACGAGCCAATAGGCGGCGAGCATTTCAAGCCATTTGGTCAGTTCGCTCAAACTATCGGTCAATGACGACGCGACGGTGAACGATGCCGCCGCCGCCAAAATAAAAAGCGTAAAGGGCAGAACGAGCGGCGGCGCTTTTAAAACTAGATTGCGCTGCGCGACGCCGCGCGCCAAATACAGACCCCATGCCAGCAGCAGTAAAAAATCTGCCGCCGTCACATTGGCGCCGCCGAGCGAAAATGGCAGCAGCGAACCGAACGGGACGGCAAAGACCAATAGATACACCGCATATTCGGGACGCCACAACAGCGCGCCGACCAACAACGCGCCGCCGCCGAGCGCGATAGCCGCGTTGAGCGGAAACAGCGCGAGCGCCAATGCCAGCGCGCCTAAAAGTAAAAGCAGCGCGGGAACGTCCCGCCCCCAATGCAATCGAGTCATGCGCTATTGCGTACATCAAAACTTGCGCCTACGCGCGGCGCAAGTTTTGCCGATTGAAAAGATATTTTCACAAGGGGCTCGCGCGCGGCGCAAAAATTTTTTAGCGTTTCATGCGCGCGCGGAAATACGCGATTGTTTCGCGTAAACCGTCATCCAAACTTACTTGCGGTTCCCAGCCGAGCCGCGTGCGCGCTTTGGTAATGTCGGGATTGCGCCGCGACGGGTCGTCCACCGGCCGATTGGTAAAAATGATGCCCGCTTGATTTTCCGTCAACGCATTGATGCGTTCCGCAAACAGCTTGATGGTCAATTCGTTTGGATTGCCGAGATTGACCGGCAGCTCTTCGTCCGACTTTAACAGCTGCGCGATGCCTCGAACCAAATCGCTGACGTAACAAAATGAGCGTGTCTGCGAGCCGTCGCCGTGCACCGTGAGCGGCTCGCCGCGCAGCGCTTGCCCGACAAAATTTGGCACCACGCGCCCATCGTCCAGCGCGTTGCGCGGCCCGTACGTATTGAAAATGCGGACGATGCGCGTCTCCATGCCGTGTTCGCGATGGTACGCCAGCGTCAACGCTTCGGCAAACCGCTTGGCTTCATCGTACACACCGCGCGGCCCAATGGGATTGACATTGCCCCAGTACGATTCTTTTTGCGGATGTTCCAGCGGGTCGCCGTACACTTCGGAAGTGGACGCCAATAAAAAGCGCGCCTTTTTTGCGCGCGCCACGCCCAACGCATTGTGCGTACCCAGCGCGCCGACTTTCATCGTTTGAATCGGAAAATCCAAATATGATTTTGGACTCGCGGGCGATGCAAAATGCAATACCGCGTCAATGGGCCCCGGCACATTGATAAAGGTCGTCACGTCTTGTTTGATAAATTCAAACTGCGCGTTATTTTTCAAATGCGCGATATTGTCGGGGCTGCCGGTGATGAAATTGTCCATCGCCACCACATGGTTTCCGTGCGCCAAAAAATAATCGCACAGATGCGACCCGATAAAGCCGGCTCCGCCGGTGATAAAAATTCGCATGAATCCTCTGGAGAGCTTGATATGCCGCTGATTATACGAACGGTTACCCAAATCCGCAAAGCAAGGGCGACGGGAGCGTAATTTTTTATGTCTATTACTAGAGATTGTCATTCGCCTACGACTGTTGTAAAATGGCGCGCACAAATCAAAAGCGTCATTGCCCGGCGCGATTTTTCTGCGCGCGCGATACGCTTCCGAGGTCATGTATGAAAGTTAGCGTTTCCCAAGAAAATCTCGCGCGCGGCATTTCGATTGTCAACCGCGCCGTCGCTACGCGTTCCACGCTGCCGGTGCTGGGACATATTTTGCTCGCCGCCGAAGGCGGCCGTTTGAAACTTGCCGCGACCAATCTCGAAATCGGCATTACGCATTGGTGCGGCGCCCAAGTCAAAACGGATGGCGCCATTACCGTGCCGGCGCGGCAACTCGCCGATTATGTGAACGCGCTGCCGCCCGATATCGTCGAAATGGACCTGAATCCGAAAACGCAAACGCTCCATCTCAAATGCGCGCGCTATGACGCGAATATCAAGGGCGTGGACGCGAGCGAATTTCCCATCATTCCCACCATCGGCGACGACAATAAAATTCTCATCGCGCCGGATACGCTCAAGGAAATGATTGGGCAAACGACGTTCTCGGCGGCGCAGGATGATTCGCGGCCGGTTCTGACGGGCGTGCTTGCCAAATTCGACAAAGAGACGGTCACGTTCGCGTCCGCCGACGGTTTTCGTTTGTCCGTCCGCAGCGCGGTCTTGGACAGCAAACTCGCCGCGCCGGTCAGCGTCATTATTCCCGCCAAAGCGCTCGCGGATGTGGCGCGCATTGTGGGCGACCAGGACGCGCCGGTCGAAATTGCCATCACCGAAAATCGTTCGCAAGTGTTGTTTCATCTCGCCAACACCGATTTGGTGTCGCAATTGATAGACGGCAATTTCCCGGATTTTAATCAGATCATTCCCAAGTCGCACACGACGCGCACGGTCATGCATACGAACGATTTGCAAAATGCCGTCAAAGCCGCGTCGGTCTTTGCGCGCGAATCGTCCAATACGGTGCGCTTGAACGTTTCGAGCGGCAACGATATGGGCGGGGGGCGCGTGGTCATTACCGCGCAGAGCGCCGAAACGGGCGATAATGTGGGCGAGATTGACGCCACCGTCGAAGGCGACCCGATTGAAATCGCGTTCAATGCGCGTTTTCTCGCGGATGTATTGAATGTCCTCAATGCGCCGCAAGTGGCGCTGGAAACGCTCGGCGCGGCAAGTCCGGGCATAATCAAACCCGTCGGGCGCGACGATTTTACGCATGTCATTATGCCGATGCACATTGGCAAATAAAACGCGACGCCGCGCATAAAATCAATCGCCTATCGTCCGAGTTTGACGATAGGCGATTTTTTTGGTTGGGGCGAGTACGCGTCTTGCAATCAAAATTAGTATCCATCCTCGTTGTAGGTGACTTTATTCAAGCCGGGATAGCCAGTATAAGGAATCCAATCCGCGTTATCTATTTGCGCGTTCGGGTCGCTGTTTCCATTTGCATCGTGATACTTGGGCACATTGGGGTCGGGATAGGTATAAGGCGGCGCGCCGAACGCAAACGCTGAAATGTCTGCTCTACTTGGCGTAATCTTGTCCTTGGTGACGTTTAACATCATCAAATCGGCGGCAAAGGTGTAGGCATCGCGCGGAATCTTGTAGGCATCCAAACTCTTTTGCGCCGACGCAATCGTATCATCCTGCGCTTGAAAATGAGTCGCGACCGTCAAGCGCGGACGCGGTTTCATTTGGCTCAGCATATAACCAAACGCGCCTTGCGTCGTGTGCGAGCTATTCTGAATCGCTTTCGTATAGGCGATTTGCCGGTCTGTCAATTGATTCACGGGCACACCCAAACTGTGACTCGCCCATTGGTCCGGGGGCATGACCATTTCATGAATCAGGACATCCACACCTTGCGCCTGTTCTAACATGATAGAGTTGGGTTTCGTGTCGCCGCTATAAATCAGAGAGAGGGTTTCGGACCGACCGGGCGGAGTCCATTCCAGTTTGTAGCTCAGAGCGCCCTTGCGCGTATGAATCGCTGGAAAGTGAGTAATCTTGACTCCGGTGGACTTGTTCCAGTATGCGATGCCGCCAACCTTTTTCCAATCCAACTCGATGGGTACGAGAGCATACGCGTCATAGGTTGCATATTCACCGCCCTTACCATCCGGAGTTTTACCATAGGGGTCGGCATATGCTGGACCGAGGGGTTTGCCCTGAGCATCGGTAACATATTTTGGTCCGATGGGAACCAAGGGCGCGGGCGTCCCCCAACTCTCTTGAGTAGGAATCGGGAATGACTTGTAGCTGTTGGAAGAAAAACTAAAGCTTTCGGTGTGCCAGCGCATCCATTCTCGAAAGTGTTCGAGGGTTCTTTTCAGTCCATCGTCATACAGTTGACCGCTGACCGGGTCGGGCACGCCGGAGGAGGATTGCCCCCACACGTAAAGCGGGGACCTGCGGTCGCTCGATTCGCCGAAAGCATAGATGGCGGTAAGCTCGCTCATGTGATCCGCGTGCAAATGCGCCAAAAAGATTTTATCCATACGGCTGTACGGTATGTTCATGGCGAGGTAATTGGCAAGCACGCCCATGCCGCAGTCGAACATGACGTAATCCAATGGCACATTCAAGCCGGTTTGGGGGTCCAAGTGCGTCGGACCCATTTCGATGTAAACGCTGACGCCTTCCTGCGCGCGGCGCGGGATCGGCGAAGTGCCCAGAAATGAAATCCGCATTTCGCCTTCTGCCAACACGCCGCCGGGGCATTGGATAGGCAAGCTATCAAAGAGCTGATTCGTTACAGGCGTATAACACTGCCCTTTAGGATCGGCGACTGGCGATAGCGTCGGTGTCGCCGTCGGCGTCGGCGATTGCGCAGCTGCGGTCGAAGCGCGGAGGGCGGAACTATTCAACGCGCTGGCAACAGCCAGACCGCCCAATGCGCCAGCCTGGATTTTCAAGAATTTTCGCCGTTTTATTTGGTTATTCATGGATGGTTCTCCTGTTTCAATGATTGGACCTGATTCAATCTTGTTAACGATTGCAAGCGACTCGCCCCAAGGCGGTTGACTCGCGTGAAACCACACCGCCTTACCTTGCTTTCCTTTATTTCAGCAATGGCAAGTCCAGTTACAGTCGGCGCGTCAAATAAACACAATCTGCGCGCCGGCGGTCATGTCCATGAAATCGCCGGCGGTGACGATGGCTTCGACGCCTTCGACGAAATCTTCTTGTTTCAAGCCCATCATGTCCACCGACATTTTGCAGGCGTACAGTTTTGCGCCCGCATCGGAAAGCATTTGCAGATATTCGCGCACCGTCGGGACATCCAGCGCGCGCATTTTGTCCTTCATCAATTTCGTCGCAAACGCGGTCATGCCGGGCAAGACGCCTGCGATTTGTGGGATGCCGAGATTGCCCGTGTCCAGACCCATCATGCTCATTTTCATTGCGGTGTTGCCGACGGGCGCGATTTCGATGTGGTCCACACGATTTTTATTGATCATGTCGAGACCCCAGAACGTGAAAAAGATGGTGACATCAATGCCGTTGCCCAGCGCCGCCCAGCCCATCACGAGCGCGGGATACGCCATGTCGAGCGTACCTTTGGAACAGATGAACGCGATATGACGCGGTTTTTCTTCGGGCGTCACGACAAACGCGGGCGTCGTCGCGGTTGCGGTTACGGTTGCAGTTTCCATTTTGATTTCTCCTGTAAGGACAAAGCATTGACATTCGCGTAGCGTTCAAATAAACCATTTGCGCGTGTCAATGCGTTGCCTCTACTCTGAGAATTACACACACCCTTCCGGTTTGCCGAGTCCCGAAATTTTTGCCACTTTTTTCGCGGGTCCCTTTGGGAACAAGGCGAACATTTCTTTGGTCGTCACGCCGGCGGCGGTTGTGATGCGGCGCAAGGTCGGCGCTTTGCCGGTCGCCATCCCATCTTGACGACAAAAATCAATCACTTGCCAATGCTGCAAGGTGAGTTCGGGGATGCCTTCGACTTTGGCAATTTCGACGGCAATATCCTTGGTCCATTCTTGCGGGTCGGTCATAAATCCTTCTTCGTTCACTTGGACTTGATGTCCTGCAATTTCGCGCATAGCCATTTTGATTTCCTCCTGATCAATCAGTCGTTAGTCGACAGTATCTAGTCAACAGTATTCGTTTGGTTGTTCGTCAGTTTTTCGTCGGTTCCGCTTGCGCGCCGACGACGCTCATGACGCGCATCGTCAACGCGAGACCGCGCCGCACGTTCGGGTCGCGCATTTGTTTGAGCAGCGCGGGGATGGACGTGTCCACCGGTTTTTCGATTTCTTTTTCCGCGACCAGCAGCGTATTGTGGACGAATTGCATAATCTCCGGCTTGGTCATGTCTTTGATGACGTTCAGGATCAGAACAATGTTGTCGCCCAATTTTTTTACGTCGTCAGCCGAGAACGAAGTGACAATGTTGTCGGCGATTTGCATACCGCCTTGAGCAAAGACAAAATATCCTTTTTGCTCCATCGTCTGCAAAGTGTCCACCGCTTTTTCAAATGCTTGGTCGCCGAGCGGCAGCAGCGTGTCCGCCAATTCCGACATGCTCTCTAATTGATCCAACATGCGTTCGAGCATCGGCGTATTTCGCCAGAGCCGTTTGACCAAGCGCAGCAGGTCGCGCAAATCCACATACTCTTGAATTTCTTCCAATTCTTGCGTCGCCAGCCGAAACGCGTCATTCGCCACCGGCATTACATCGCGCATCAATTCCGCGCGGTCTTGGCGCGCGCGTTCCGCTTGCTCCGCTTGCGCGGTCAGGTACGCCACTTGCTGTGTCAGCAAATCCAGCTTGCCATGCAAATCCGCGAGCGACGGTTCCCCGCTGCCGCGCAGTTCGATTTCATTCGGCATTGACGCTAACATAATTTTCTCGCTTGTGATATAGAGGCGCTGTTGGATTGTTCAGCGGACTCAATTTTTCCATTTGCCCGCCATCGTCATGCGCGCCGGCAGCGGCAATTCTTGGCCCTTGAGCAGAATGTTCCAATACATCCAACGGAACATCAATTTGCCCCAGTGATTCGCTTCCGATTCTTGCAGCAGGGCAAAGGGTCCCACGCCGGGCAACGGATACATGCCGGGCAGCGGCTCGGTCTCGTAATTGAAATCAATCAACAAACCTTTGCCGAAACCGGATTCGATGAAACAATTGGCGTGGCCGTCGAACGTGGGCAGCATTTCCAAACCGTCGGCATAGCGCAAAAAATTTTCCGCGAAACAATCTACCGCGAAATGCGCGACGGAACCCGCTTTGGAGGTCGGCAGCGCGGCGGCGTCGCCCAACGCAAACACATTCGGATAGCGCGGCGAAACAAAGGTGTACGGATCCACCGCGACGTAATTCAATTCATCGCCCATGCCCGAACGCGCAATGACCGCATTGCCCATATTGAGCGGAATGGTCACGAGGAGGTCGTAGGCGATTTCGCGTTCGTCATACGACACGATTTTTTTCGCGTCGGGGTCAACGCGCTCGATTAAAAATTCAGGTTCGACCTTGACGCCTTTGCGTTCCAAAATAGCGCCGAGATGTTTCGACGCAATCGGTTTGGTGAACGCGCCGGGCAGCGGCGTCGCATAAATCAATTCCACGCGGTCGCGCAGTCCTTGTTCGTGAAAAAACCAATCGGCGAGCATCGTAAATTCGAGCGGCGCGACGGGACATTTAATCGGATTCTCGACAATGTTGACCACCATGCGCCCGCCTTGCCACGTCCGCAAATGTTTCGCCAACGCGCGCGCGCCTTCGATGGTGTAAAAATCGAAAATGGATTTGTACCATTCATGCTCGCGCAAACCCGGCGTTTGGTCGGGCTGCGTTTGCGTGCCGGTCGCAATCACCAAAAAATCGTAATAAAGATACCGGCCGTCCTTGCCCAATTGCACGCGGTTTTTATCCGGCTCGATGCGTTCGAGCGGCGCCACGATAAACTCGACGCCCTTGGGAATGAAATCGCGTTTTGGTTTTACAACGTCGTTTTTGCTGTACATGCCAAAGGGAATAAACAAAAAGCCCGGCTGGTAATAGTGCGTCTCGTCTTGATCCACAATCGTAATGTGCCATTCGCTCTCTTCCAGCAAGCGCCGCATCCGATTTGCTACCATCGTGCCAGCCGTCCCCGCGCCGAGAATCAATAACTTTTTCATGCCGTTCTGTTCCTTTCGCTCAGCCGAGCGCTTGCGCCAACGTCGCGCTGCGCAGCAGATTGTCATTCAAAACTTGGCGCAACAAATCGAGCGCGTCCACCACTTTGACATTCATCAACGCGTAATACACGTTCATGCCATCGCGCCGCGCGTTCACCAGATTGCGTTCTCGTAAAATTTTCAAATGACGCGAAACCGTCGCTTGCGGCAGTCCTAAAATTTCGGCGAGTTGGTTGACCGTCGTCTCGCCGTCGCGCAGCGTATAGAGCAGGGCGATGCGTTTTGGGTCCGCCAAGCCCTCGCAGAGCTGGGCGTGCAAAGCGTCAATTTCGCGGAGTAGTTGAGCGTTCAAGTTTGATTGTTTCAGGTTGGCGTCACCGCGTTAGGGCGTGACCGTCAGACCTTTTGCGATATTCCACATATTCCCGTGTACGCGTAATCTAAATTCATTCGGTCTAAATCGAGTCCAAACGTCATGGTCTAATTGGTGCAAAATTTCACAAACGAAATGGGCGAAAATAAACTAGAAAAATGGCTTGAAAAAACTAGTAACTCGTATTATAATTTATGCGGATTCAATATGTCAGTACGTCATGCGGTTTTAGGATTGCTTGCCCAACGCCCGCGGCACGGATACGAATTGCACGCGGCGTTTGAAGCCGTCGTCGGCGGCGCGCAAAATTGGGATGTCAAGCCCGCGCAGATTTACACGACGCTCGCGCGTCTGGAAGAAAACGGTCTCGTCGTCAAAGATTCGGTCGCGCAGGACGGCGGACCCGAAAAACGCGTCTATGCCATCACGGAGGAAGGACGCAGCGCGCTGCGCGCATGGTATCAAGCGGCGGTGGAACGCGAGCATCAGCGCGATGAATTTTTTATCAAACTGATGTTGTGCCTCGGCGCCGGCGCGAGCGACCCACAGCAAATCATCCAAGTCCAGCGCGGCAAGTTGTATCAAGATTTGCACGCCGTGACCGTTCAGCGCACGCGTTTGAATGCGCGTTACGAGTTGGCAAGAATTTTATTGCTCGATAAAACGATTATGTATCTCGAAGCCGATTTGCGTTGGCTCGAAATGATTCAGGCGCGTTTGAGCGAAATCGAGCGTCAAGCGCTGCCCGAACCCGAACCGCGTCCGCGCGGCAGACCCAAGAAAATTGCAGATTGAGCATTGCAAATTGCAAATTGAAATAAACGGTTCACAAGATGCAATTTGCAATCTGCAATTTCAAATAATTTCATGTCCCTAGTTCAAACCCAAGACCTTACCAAAGTGTACGGCGCGGGCGATATGGCGGTCACGGCGCTCGACCGTGTAAATATCCGAGTGGCGGCGGGCGAATTTGTCGCCGTGATGGGCCCCAGCGGCTGCGGCAAATCAACGTTGCTGCATCTCATCGGGGGCCTCGACCGCCCCACGACGGGCAAGGTGTGGATTGAAAATGTTTCGCTCGGCGAATTGAACGACGATAAATTGACCGCGCTGCGCCGCCGCAAAATCGGATTTGTGTTTCAATTTTTTAATCTCATTCCCGTTCTCGATGCAACCGAAAATGCCGCGCTGCCCTTGATGTTGGATGGAACAAATTCCGCCCAAGCTCGCGCCCGCGCGCGCGAATGGTTGACGCGCGTGGGTTTGGAAAAGCGTTTGACGAATCGGCCCGACCAATTGTCCGGCGGACAGCAGCAGCGCGTGGCGATTGCGCGCGCGCTCGCCGCCGAACCCGCGCTCGTGCTGGCGGACGAACCGACGGGCAATCTCGATACGCGCGCGGCGGATGAAATCGCGGGCCTCTTGCGCCAAGTGTCCGACGAATGGGGGCGCGCGGTGGTCATGGTGACGCACGACCCGCGCATTGCCGCGTACGCCGACCGCATCGTCTTTATAAAAGACGGCAAGGCGGTGGATGAGACGAAATTGAAACAAGATGGTTCGGACAATGCGGCGCTGGTGACGGGCAGAATGCACGCGTTGGCGGAATAGAATGATGCCGATTCAATTAACTTTGGCGGCGCGTTATTTGTGGGGCCGCAAGCTGCGTACCTTTTTGACGACGCTGGCGATTGTGTTTGGCGTGCTGGTTATTTTCAGCATGAACATTCTCTTGCCGACCATGATGCAGGCGTTCGCCACATCGCTGCAGAGCGCGGCGGGCCAAGTGGATTTGACCATCACGCACAAATCGGGCGAAACGTTTTCGACGCGCGTGTTGGACCAAATCGAAAATGTGGACGGCATCCGCGCCGCGTCCGGCACGCTCGAACGACCCATCAATATCCCCGCGAACTTTTTTCGCAATGCCAATATCGGCGCGGTGACATTGATTGGCTTGGAACCCAAAGCCGCGCAAGCGCTGCGCGATTATTCTGTCAAGGAAGGGCGCTTTCTCCGCGATACGGATACGAACGCAGCGGCGCTTACGGCGGGGCTTGCGGACACGTTGGGTTTGAAACTTGGCGACGAAATCCCGATTCCCACCGCGCAAGGCGTCGTGCGTTTCAAAATCGTCGGCATTCGGCCCGCGCAGGCATTGCCCGGCAATGAACCCGTGTATGTGAATTTGCCGCAAGCGCAAAAAATTTTTGGTTTGCCGAATCGCATCAATACCGTCGAAGCGAATTACACGACGACGGACGCGGCGCAGCGCGCGCAAATCGAGCGCACGATTCAAAATTTGCTCGGGCCGGATTATCAATTCGGCGGTTTGGGAACCTCTTCCGAATTGTTTGCGAGCATGCAAACGGCGCAAACGATTTTTAACGTATTGGGTTTTCTCGCGCTCTTCATGGGCGGTTTCATTATTTTCAATACATTCCGCACCATCGTCGCCGAACGCCGCCGCGACATTGGCATGTTGCGCGCGGTCGGCGCAAGCCGCGGCGCCATCATGTCGCTTTTTCTTGCCGAAGGTTTGGCGCAAGGCGTCGTCGGCGTCGCGCTCGGCATTGCGTTGGGTTACTTGGCGGGCGCGGGCATTACGGCGTTGGCGAGCGGCGCGATGGAACAATTCTTGCATGTCAAAATCGGCGCGCCGATTGTGGAACCGATTTTGTTGATCATGACGATTGGGTTGGGGCTGGGCGTGACGTTGGCGAGCGGTCTCTTGCCCGCGTGGAATGCGAGCCGCGTCACGCCGCTGGAAGCGCTGCGTCCCTCTCAGGCGGATGTGGAAAAAGGCAAGACGTGGAGCAAGAAAACCATCGCGGGCGTTACATTGCTTGTCATGGCGGTTGGCGGCTTGCTCTCGCAAAATATCAGCTTGGTCGCGCTGGGCGGTTTCGCTTTTCTCTGCGGTCTGATCCTCGTCGCGCCCGCGTTGGTGAAACCGGTGGCGGGTTTATTTGGCGCGCTCTTGACGCTTTTGTTCGCGCGGCAAGGCACAGGCGATTTGGCGCAAGGCAATCTCGCGCGTCAACCTTCCCGCGCGGCGATTACGGCGAGCGCGACGATGATTGGTTTGGCGATTATTGTCGCCGCTGTCGGTTTGATTACGAGCATTACGGGCGGCATCAATGCGGTGTTGGCAAAAAGTCTGGGGAGCGATTATTTGCTGGTGCCGCCCGCCGTCGGCGTGTGGTCGAACGATGTGGGCGCGTCGTCAACGCTGGCGGACCGCTTGCGCGGAGTGTATGGCGTCGGCGTGGTGAGTACGCTGCGTTTTGCTTCGACGACCATCAACACGGAAGCGGTGAATCTGTTGGGCGTGGACCCGACAGCGTTTCCCCAAGTGTCGGGTTTGAATTTTATCCAGGGCAATCCGCAAACGGCGTTCGCGCAATTGGCGGAGGGCCGCACAATTATTTTGAATGGCATCGCGGCGTCGCAACTCAAAGCGAATTTGGGCGACACGGTAAAAATTTCTTCGCCCGAAGGCGAACAGAGCTATCGCGTCGTCGGCGTGGGCAGCGATTTTATCAATACCAAAATCATGACGGCGTACACGTCGCAGCAAAATTTGAAACGCGATTTTCTCAAGACCGAAGATATATTGATTCAAATCAATCTCGCGCCCGGCGCGGACGCCGCGCAAGTGGAACCGCGCTTGAAAGACATCGCGGCGAAATATCCGCAGTTCAAATTTATTTCGGGCAAAGCGTACATCCAAGAAAATCAGCGGCTCTTTAACGCGTCCTTTTCGGTTTTTTATATCGTGTTGTTTGCCTTTGCGCTGCCGTCGCTGATTGCGATGTTGAATACGCTCGCCATCGGCGTCATCGAGCGCACGCGCGAAATCGGGATGCTGCGCGCGATTGGCGCGACGCGCAAACAGGTGCGCCGCACGATCATGACCGAAGCGTTGCTGCTCGCCGCGTTGGGAACGGCGTTCGGTTTGCTCGGCGGTTTGTATCTTGGCTATGTGATGGTGTTGGGGATGAACGCGAGCGGCATGTATCCGCTTACATATTCATTTCCGCTCGCGGGCATTCTCATCGCGCTGGCGCTGGGGCTAATTTTTGGCGTCATTGCGGCGCTATTCCCCGCGCGCCAAGCCGCAAACATGAATATCATTCGCGCGCTGCGGTATGAGTAGGGGGGCGAGTTTCAAGTT
>JAJVIA010000054.1:0-3530 GCA_022072245.1 Anaerolineae bacterium | reverse complement strand
ATCCAAAAATCACCTCTCCCACGTCGGTTCGGTGTCCTCTTTGTCGTTTTGCGTGAGACGAATCATGCCGCGCTCGTCCGGTTTGGTCGCGTTGGGCGGGGCATAGAGGAGATACAATTCGCGGCGGTCATTCCCCTCGCCGCCGCCGGTGTAGGCGACGAACGCAAGCCAATTGCCGTCGGGCGACCATTCCGGCTGGTCCGCGCCGCTCGGGATATTGGTCAATTGTTGCGGATTGGAGCCGTCTGTATTCATCACCCACAATTGCGCGATGCCGCTTTTGTTGGACACGTACGCGATGCGTTTGCCGTCGGGCGCCCATGTGGGCATTGCCGATTGCGCGCCGCTCCCGGTCAAACGCGTCAGTTGGCCGTCCGCTAACGCTAACGTGTAAATATCCGACTGCGCGCCTTGCCGCGCGGTAAAGGCAATCTGATCGCCCGTTGGGTTGAAACTCGCTTGCCCATCGTACGCGTCCGTGTTGGTCAAGGGGCGTTGGTTCGCGCCGTTCGCGTCCATGACGATGATATTGGTCGCGCCGTGCGCGTCCGTCGCTTCGAACGCGATTTTTTTGCCGTCGGCGGAAAAAGTGGGACGCTGCGCGGTTTTCAAATTGGGCGTGAGCGCGGTCAACGTCGGCGTTTGAATGGGCCGCGCGGCAATGACCCACGCGTTATTTTGATTCGACGCGAACGCGACGATTTGATTGACCGAGACGGCGGGCTGCCGATTTTGATTTGTGGGCGGCTGCCACAGTCCCGCGGCGCGCGAATCCGTTTCGATTTCGTACAACGCGTGGCCCCCATCCCGATTGGAGCTAAAGAGTAATTTTGTTTTGGGCGGAATGACGACGCTAAACAAATTGGTCGCGCCGTAATTGCCCGCTTCGTCGTACGCGCGCGCGACGAGGGGATACACGCCGGGCGCGGGCGGCTGCCATTGCCACGCCACAGCCCACGGATTCGACAGCGCGGGGTTGGGATTCACTTCGCGCGCCAGCATGGTTTCGCCGTTCCACAATTCCGCGCGCGTAACGCGTTCGCCGCGCGTCGTCACCGCCAGCGTCACAATATCGCCCACCTCGACGGAATCAAAACTGATGGCGGGCGGGGGCGCGGCGGGCGGGCTGATGGTGAGCCAGGCGAGAACGGCGACCAGCGCAATGCCGCCCAGCAAAGTAAAGACCAGCGCGCCGACAATGAGCTTGGAAAGGGTGGACATTTAACCGCGTTTTTCCAAGCGCGCTTGATGTTTTTCGTCGTACGATTTGCGCGCGGCGCCGGGCAGCGTGCGGCCAATGTAACGCGAACGCGTGCGTCCGTTTTCTTTCCAATACGCGTACCAGTAGGGTCCATGCGGACAGCGCGAACAATTTTGTTTGCCGCAGCGCACGGTCTCGTAGCGAAACGTGATAGACCCGATTTGCGCTTCCATGCGCGGCGAGGCGTCCGTGTCGGATGCGCGCCCCGCGCGGCGGTCGAGCAGCGCGTTGTTCAAACGGTCGTCAATGGCGCGCAATTCCGCGAGCTGCTTTTCGCCGAGGTCTTGAAAGATTTCGGTTTTGGATTTTGTTTTGGATTTTGGCATGAGCGAGTGCAAGACGCGCAGGGTTTTTGAAACGGACGCGCCCGTCCAGCTATACATCCAAAAACCCTTTGGGTCTCTATGCGCGTTTAGGTAACTGCGCGCAATGTAGCAGAGGCGCGCGCGCTTGTCAAACGCGCGCCTCGACCCGAAAGGTTTTTGCGCGGACGCGCCCGGCACAAGAATTTGTCCGAAAGCGCTTTGGTTTCGAGAAATGTCCTTACATCGAAATCGAGCCCTTGCGAAAATCGCTTTTGCCGAGAATGGCGTTGACGAGAACGGGGGAGCCGTTTTGCGCGGCAGTGCGCGCCTGCTCCAATGTGTCCGCAATCAATTCGGGGTCGTCGGTGCGAAATCCCTTTGCGCCCAAACCTTCCGCCGCGCGTTCGTAAGCCGCGTAATTCAAAACCGTCGCCACGTCGTCGTGCAGATATTCGATTTGTTCGCGCGCGATTTGCGTCCAACCCGCGTCGTTGCCGACGACGGCAATGACGGGAATGTTGTGCCGCACAAAAGTATCAAATTCCATCAAACTAAAACCCGCCGCGCCGTCGCCGTACAAGAGCCACACTTCAGCATCGGGACGCGCGAGTTTGGCGCCCAATGCAAAACCCGCGCCGACGCCGAGCGTGCCAAATACGCCGGGGTCGAGCCACGTCAAGGGGGCGCGCGGCGAAACGATGTACGACGCGGTAGCGACAAAATCGCCGCCGTCCGCGACGAGCAGCGCGTTGTCGGGCAGGGCGTTGTCGATTTGGCGACAGAGGTGCAGCGGGTTGATGTCTTGCGTGGGTTGTTCGCTCTGCGCGAGGATTTCTTGATTGCGCGCGTCGTCGCGGGCGCGGAGCGTTTTTTTCCATTCAGTCCAGCGCGCGCCGTTTTCAAATTGCGCGGCGAGCTGCAATAAAAATTGCGCGGGGTCGGCATGAACGGCGAGATTTGGTTTGCGATTGCGCGTGAGGTCGCGCGCGTCGCGGTTGGCGGAAATATAAAACGCGCGGCGCGCAATATGGTTGCCGTAATCGAGCCGAAAATCGGCAGGCACGCCCGCAAGTATCGCCACATCCGCTTCGCGCAATGCCTCGCGGCGTTTGTGGCGATATTGCAGCGCGGAATTTTTGCCCAACAAACCGCGCGCCATGCCCGAAAGATACACGGGAATGTCGAGCCGCTTGACCGCGTCCGCAAGCGCGTTGACATTTTGCGCGTCGAGCAGCGCCTGACTGCCGATGAGCAGTAACGGACGCTGCGCGTGTTGAATTTTTTCGGCGGCGCGTTGAATTTGATTGGGCGACGGCGCGGGAATGTTGGCGGGGCGCGGCGTTGGCGTTTGCAATGTGTCCGCGTCTGCGAAAAGACGGTTGACGTGAAATTGCAGATAGCGTTTCACGATTTTGTCCGCGATGGTTTTGCCGCCGCGTTCCGCGCCGTACCATTGTTTCACCAGCGCGGGGTCGTACAATAAATCAATGGGCAGTTCGACAAACACGGGCCCCGGCGTACCGCTGCGCGCGTGAAAAAACGCGTCTTGCAAAGCGGGCGCAATGTCGCGCACGCGGCGTACGGATGTTTGCCACTTGACCGCCGATTTCAACAGCGCGAGTTGGTCAATGTCTTGCAAGGCGCCGCGTCCTTGTAAAGCCGTCGCCGCCGCGCCGCCGAGCAGGACGAGCGGCGATTGCGCGAGTTGCGCGTTCTTGATTGCGGTGAGCGTGTTGGTGACGCCGGGGCCTGCGGTCACGACGGCGACGCCGGGGATGCCGGTCAAGCGCGCGACGGCATCGGCGGCAAAGACCGCGTTCGCTTCGTGGCGCACGTCAATGACGCGAATGCCGCGCGCCTTTGCCGCGACGAGAATGGGCGCAATGTGTCCGCCCGCGAGCGTGAATAGAAATTGTACGCCTTCGCGTTTCAAACTTTCTGCAACGTGTTCGCCGCCGTTCATG
>JAJVIA010000127.1 GCA_022072245.1 Anaerolineae bacterium | reverse complement strand
AATGAAATTTGGGGAAACGAGTTTCTTGACGCAGGCGCGAACCTTCTCTAGAATTCGCCGTCTAGTTTCACATACGGGCGCGGGGTGGAGCAGTCTGGCAGCTCGTCGGGCTCATAACCCGAAGGTCATAGGTTCAAATCCTATCCCCGCAACCAAATATATCAATTGGTTACGTGCTTCGCACGTAACCCATTTTTGTTTTTTTTGCACCTGTGTAGGTGCTGTGTAGGTTTCCCCGGCAACTGCGCCCCCGTTTCCGGGGGGCGCCTGTCGTATCACCTCACTACCGTCACCCGCACCTCCTGCCTGCCTTCCCCGCGATAGCGGTCGAGCTCGACGCCGCGCAGTTCCGGGATGCGCTTGTAATCCACGTTCCCGGGCTTCCACAGCCGCACCACGCTGACCCCGGCGCCTTGTTCCCGCGGATGTCGCGAGAGCGCCACCAGCGCCTTCCTGGCCGCTTCCAGCGCCTCATCGGCGGCCTCGGCCTGTCGCTTCGCGTCGAGATAGACGTGGGCGGCGTCCGCCCAAGCCGGATCGTCGCGCTGCGCCGAGTCCGCATCCGTGAGCGGCGGCGGGGTGTCGCTGTCCAGATACGGCTGGAAGTCGTCCCACGCCGCGCGAATGCGCTCCATCAGCACCTCGTCGCGCTGCAAGGTGAGCAGCAGCCCCTCGCTCTCGGCATACACCCACAGATGAGCGGTGGCGGCACCCGACACCATCAGCTGATGCTGCACCTGGGCGGCGTAGTGATCGGGGATCCTCCCCTCGGCCGCTTGCCGCCACAGGCTCGATTGACGGCCGCGGAACGGACACTTCACCTCGACGATCAGCGTGCCAGCGAGGTTGATGCCGTCCAGGCTCGCCGAATAGAACCCGTCCTGCAGCACCAGCGGGTTCATGATCTCGCCGGTCTGCGTCTCGTAGGCGGCGCGCGCCTGCGGCTCCAGCTGCGTGCCGTGGGCCATGGCCGGTGTCACCTGCTGCGCGCTGCGGCCGGTTTTCACGAGCCACAGCCCGTAGGGCGTGAGCCACGGGCTGATGCCCAGCACCGCCGGGGTCTCGGAGGCGTTCCGCATCTCCTTCCGGTAGGCCAGCCACTCGGGCGAGCCCTGCACCAGTTTCAGCACGGCACTCATCACGCGGCCTCCTTGCGGCTGCGCGCCTGTTCCAGGCTGCGGATGACGCGGCTGGCTTCGCTCTTGGCGATGTCCTCCAGCCGCTCGATGCCGAAGTAATCGAGCACCTTCTGCCGCGCGGTGCCGGATTCCTCGATCAGGCGCTCGATGTAGCGCACCTGGGCCGGGGTGATGGCATCGCCCGTCTTCTTCTCCGTTGGGGGGAAGCTCGCCACCTTGGCTGGTGCCGGCGTCTCGGCCTCGGCGAGGGGCAGGTCTTCGCCGGCGTAGATCGACAGCCCCAGCCCATGCAGCGCGATGGCCTTCACCAGGCAGCGCTGGATGCTGGTGTTGATGTCGAAGCTGGTGGGCGCCAGGATCGGCCGGTTCTTCGCGTCCAGCACCGGGTGGATCTGGCTCAGCGCGACCCCCTGCACCGTCACCGCCACCTCGACGAAGACGCCCAGATCGGTGATGAGGTAGGGCAGCCCATCGAAGCGCTTCACTTCCCACTGCGCCTGCGGATCGGCCAGGCGCAGCTGGGCCACGGCATAGGGCCAGGACAGGTAGTCGAACTGACCCTTCTTCTCCACGTACTTCGCCACGTCGATCTCGAACAGGCGACGAAACGCATTGCTCTCTTGCATGATGGATCTCCTATCACGTGTGTAAACGACGACGCCCCCGGCTGCGGGATTGCGGCCGAGGGCGTCACGGGAATGCCGGACAAGAATCCGGCGGGGTTCCGACGTTTTCAGTTTATTGAGCGCATAACCTCGGGAAACACTCTTGTTGTTGTGCCTGCAAATGCATCAATCCACCGCAAGCCTTGCGGGGCCGGGACTTTGCCCCGGCAACCCCCGGAGTTCTCCACAGAATCTGTGGATAAGGCTTACGCGGCGAGTGTTTCAGCGACCGGGCCGGGTGCGTGCTGCGCCGTGCCCAGGACGAAGTCCGCCGCCTTCTGCGCGGCGCCCGCCGCGACGAAGATGAGGCGGTGGTCGTGGCGCAGCGCGGCCAGCCAGGCGTCGATGTAGCTTGCGTGCTCAAGGCGCGCGGCGATGCCGCAGTGGGCGCACAGGAAGGCCGCGCCCATCTCCGCCACCAGCTCCTCGTAGGCGTAGGCATCGATGCCGTGGCGGCGGCCCAACACCCGGCACAGACGGCTGGGATGCCCGGTCCAGTGGGTGAGTTCATGGAGCGCGGTGGCGTAGTAGCCCTCGGCTTCATGAAACCAGGCCGGAGGCGGCAACTGGATCAGGTCTTCGCCCAGCAGGTAACAGGCACGGTTGCCGCCGTGGCGGAGGACTGCGCCCGACTCCTTGATGAGCGTCTCGGCTTCCCGCAACGGGCTCCACTGGGGCGCGTGCCCGAGCTCGAAGCGCTCGGGCAGGAACTCCAGCTGGCTGGCGTTGAACACGGTGTAGCTTCGCAGCATCGGCACGACGCGGCGCTGCTCCTCGTCCGTGTCGGCCTCGGTCTCGACTTCGCGCCACTTGAAGAAGACGACCGGGGCGCCGTGCTCGCCGCGCTTCACGCGGGCGCCCAGTTCGTTGGCTTGCCGCAGCGTCAGCCAGCGGCTGTCGGCGTGGCCCTTGTCCAGGGCTTCCAGGTGCAGCATGAGGACGTTGATGCCCCGGTAGGGCTTGCCCGTGGCGAGATTGGACGGGATGGCGGTGCCGTCCCGCCAGGGGGCGATCCAAGGCGGCACGCCGCTCTCCAGCGCCGCGACGATGCGGTCGGTGATGCGTTGGTACAGATCGTTCATGTTGGACTCCTTGTAAAAGGCGAGGCCCGTCGGGTTGATCGACGGGCCTCAATGGTGGAAAGAATGGAAGGCATGGCGGGTATCGGCTACAACAGCAGCCGCCAGCCGCGGCGCACGATCTGTCGCGCCAATTCGGCAGCGGCAGACCAGAGGGCGACATCGAGCAGCGTCTTCACACGTTCAGACGCCATTTGCCGACGATGTATGAGTTCCCGTCGATGTAGCCGAACAGCCGCTTCATCGCCGAGGTGGCCAGGCTTGTCAGGAGCCCCGCCACCGTCGCCGCCATCACTCCCGAGAACGTGCCCCAGTGGATCAGCAGCACGATCAGGCTCACCATGAGATCGATGGCCAGGTCGTGCTTCAAGGCACGCAGCATCAGGCGGCGTGGCAGTTTCGCCAGGATCAGGAAGACGCCGAGGAAGACCGTGAATCCGGTGGCCAGCATGGCCTTCCTCCTTCAGGCGTTTGGGCCGGCGGACTCCCGCCAGGCTTCGCGGACATCAATGCCGGCCTGGGCGAGGGCGGCCGGGACCTTCTTCGCCTGGACGGCGGCGAGACGCAGGCCACGGAAGACGGCGAGCGCGCCGCGCTTGACGGGGCGGCCGGCCGGTTGCGGGTGGGACAGCGGGATGGACTGGACTTGCATGGTGAATCTCCTTTCGCGAGTGACAAAGAAATGCGGCGCCGCGGCCACGAGGGCCAGGACGCCGCGACGATGACCTGCCCGCTGTTTCGAGCCGGTCAATTCCAGGGTTCAGCCAGGACGATGGATGCGCCGCACGGCGTGCGGCGCCGATCCGGTCAGTGCTGAACTACACGAAAGGAAATGCGGCGACCGGCGGGTTCCCGCCGGTCGGACAGGCGCAATGAAAATCTCGGCGAAGCAGGAAACCGCGATGGGACTCCAGTCGAATTCGGAAAACGAATCCGAAGTGGGTGGGTGCTTCTGGGAATGGGGGAGGGGGTGGGGCGCGACTGGATGGAGGTGATTATGCGGCAGGCGTTATCATGAACGCGCGAAAGGTAACCTTGTAATTGAGGAGTAGGTCATGGGCGAGAAACTAGCAGAGGTACATGATTTCCTATCCGCTATTCCCGACGGAAAAGTCTCTCCGGATCATCGCTCGCAGCTTGAATGTCTTTTATCTGCAGCCTGGGACGAGCTAAGTGGAGGCGATGACGAGAGTATGCAGGGCTACAAACTCATTGGTCGTGTGGAAAACATGGAATGGAAATCGCCCGTGCTTACTTGCAGGATCGAACGTCACGGAGGTACAGTCCAGGGGTCGTCCATGGCCTCTGTACATACTTGGGAAGTAAATATCGATAGCGGTGAGGCAGCGATCATTGATAGGACACATCGTCAGCTGAAACCGATGTCCCCAAAACTATCCGACAAGGAACTCGAATCAATCATCGAAGAACTTTGTCATGCAATTACCAGTATGTCTGAACATCCTTCTCTGGGATGGATTGAGAAAGGCAGAAAAGTTCGAGTGCTGATAGGCAAGGCATGTCCTACCGGCAACGCTAAGCAGACCGATGCATCGCGCCGCAAGCGATTTCGATCAATGCTGAACCCGAAATTAGAGAAACTGGGCTGGAGGTCTGCGTCCAATGGTACGAGCTGTATATATAAGAATTTTTCTTGACTTGGCGATCCATTGGCCCGCTCCTGGTCGCTTTGTCCGGTGGAGGGTAGGAAAGGGAAGGCCAGAGCGTCTTTCCTGACCTATTACCCCTGCATTGGCAACTCCCCTTCCTCCCCAATCCCACCAGTCACCATCGCCAGCACACCCACCAGTGCCTCGGTTCCATCGCGCAGCAGCCCGACGCCATCATCGTCGAGCGAAGTTGCCGTGAGCAGATGGGTGAGATCGGGCAGCTGCATCTCGCCGTACTTGCGAGCGTAGTGCACGGCCTGAAGCGCCAGGATGCGGGCCACCTCGGCCAGGTCATCCTTGGTAGCATGGGCGATCATTTCCTCGGACAATTTCCAGTAGGCTTGGAACTCCCGAAACAGAGGGTTATCGGCATTCATGATTCTGGCTCGCGCACTTGTTGTCGGTTGTCTTCTCGCCGCTCAGTCCGTCCTTGCGGACTTCTCCGGCAAGGTCGTCGGTGTCAGCGACGGCGATACCATAACAGTGCTGAAGGATCGGGCACAGGTCAAGGTGCGCCTGGTGGAGATTGACGCACCGGAAAAGGGCCAAGCCTTCGGTAACCGGTCAAAGCAGGCCCTCTCAGAGCTTGTGCATGGCAAGCAGGTCGAGATCAGGGAGCGTGGCACTGACCGCTACGGCCGCACGCTCGGGCGGGTGTATCAGTCAGGGCTGGATGTGAACGCCGAGATGGTGCGGCGCGGCATGGCCTGGGTGTACGTCAAGTACGCCAAGGACAAGGGGCTCTATCAGAGCGAGGCTGAGGCCAGGGAGCAGCGAAGGGGGTTGTGGGCGGACAAGGAGCCGGTTCCGCCGTGGGAGTGGCGAAGTAAACAGCGATAGATTAAGCCGTCTTTTTCCGTAGATGCTCGCTGCACTCGCGGACGAGCTTCATTACGAAGTTACGATCCCGAGCAGACAACCCTTCGAGCCAGGCGCTAATCTTGGCGACATCGGTGCTTCGGCCGGTAGATGCCTTAGATAGAAGTTCGCCTGGCTCGATATTCAGCGCTGCAGCCAGCCTTTCAAGGCTTGGAAGAGAAGGCAGATTCGCTCCCCGTTCAAAGCGGGAAATGGTCTCGGCATCGACGCCGACGCGCTCGGCCAGCTGATCCTGCGTCCACGAAAGCTGCTTGCGCCGCAACGCGATTTTTTGACCCAGGCGCTTCGCCAGTCGGGCGGATTCCTTCTGCTTATCAACCACTCTGTTGTCCTTTCGATCAACAAGAATGGTCGAGGCTGGAACATCTTTGAAGGGTATGTTATGTTGATAATCTGTTCAACATAAATGCCGACTTGCTCAACGGCCTGGATGTTGATTGAACCAGGGAGGGGACCGTGAATGCCGTAAGCAGACAGGCCAGGCTCTTCGACGAACTGAAGTTCGCCATGTCCCGCACCTCTCAGGCCGATCTCAAGGCATGGGGGAAAGCATCTGCTGGGCGCCTCCCAGTTATCGGCAAGCGTCGCCTGAAAAATCTCGGGAACCTCGTTACCAGCATCGCCGACGCGGCAGGCCGGGAATTAAGGGGTGCCATGGCCGCATGGCAACAGGGCCGGTTCGGTAGCCACCTGGAACAGCGGGCCGCGGCAGGGATCGATAACACCATAGATCTTGGTCAACGAGCCTGGCGGACAGTCGGGACGGTAGGACGAGCTCTAATCGATGACCCAAAGCAGAATGCGCCAGGTGTGCTGGCGCTGTCGCTAGGATTTCTGGCCGGCTCCGGTGGCGTAGACGGTAACGGGGGCATTCCCGATACGGATATCGCGATGTTCGGCATCGGCGACCATCGTTCCTTGTTCACCCATTCCATCATTGCAGGCATCGTTGTGGAGGGCGCCGTTCTCGCGGTCGCAGACTTGGCCGGGATCGTCTGCGACAAGTTGCCGCCTGGCCAGCGCGATCCCTTCTGGGACCGAATCAGTTCTACCAAGGATCAAATCGCACTACGACTTTCCGAGGGCGCCAGTGCCGGTATCGCCTACCACCTTGCCGTGGATGCGACGTTGCAGGAAGCTCCCTACAAAGACTTACCGATCTCCATGCCGATAGAGGCGCACCAACTGCTGTTCGCTGCGAACGCGGCGGCGGAGGGAGTGGATGTGTTCAAGCGTGGGGAAACGACCGGGGAAAGAGTGGCTGGAAAAGCGGTCGATGGAATGAAGGCACTAGGCGCGGGCTTCAAGGCATTGATCAATCCAAGGTAAACAACCCAAGCGAATTGCAGTGGGAATTCTGACTGAAATACTGAGCAGCCTTGCGATTGGTGTCGTTAAGGTTGCGATTGCAGGGGGTGGCGCCTTGGCACGTATAGGTGCTCGTGCGGTCGCAGAAGCCCGCCCCAGGATAGCCGCTGCCGTACAAGCATTTCGACAGGGGTATCACCTTGAACGCTCTAAACGAGCGGTACGAACAGGATCGCGAGGAGATATTCATGCCGAACTTGAGGCAATCAATGATCTTCTTGCGGAGCTTGGCTCAAAGGCGCGGAGTGCCGGCCTGAGCGTAAAAGAGCGCTCAAGAAAAGAAGAACTGGCCCACCAACGAGACCAGTTGTTGTCTGCTTTGCAATCCGTCGATGAACAGCGCATTGCGGAAAAGATCGTAGATCGGCAGTCCGAATTCGACGCGCTCACTATATCGAACGACACCAGCCATCTTCTTCAATCGACTGTAGGACAAACACTCTATGGCAAGCCTTGCCCGAAGTGCGGCTGGCAGATGCAGCTGCAGTGGGACCGCAACAAGAACACCATTGGCACTAACGATTTTGGCTGGGGGTGCACTGGTTGGTACTGGAGCGGCAAGGAGGGCGTCCCGCACAAATGTACCTATTGGGAACCTCTTGCGCCGGAAGACTATGACGTTTTTGCACAAGCGAAGCGGCCTGAATACTCAGAACTGAGTGCAAGGCAATTTTCCGACTTGGTTCTGGGTCACGACAATATTGTCGTCAAGCGGATGGATGATGTGAGACGGGACAGTTCTCTACGAGGATCGGTCGATGCCTATCGCTGCCCGGTGCATGGCGAACCGTTAGTCCTGCAGCAGAAGCGTGAACACACAGGACGATTGCTAGACATGTATTTTCTTGGCTGCCCACGCTGGAAGGGAAGAAACGAAGGTTGCCAATACATGGTGAAGCTGAAATCGCCAGCACAACTGCATGCGTATCTGGAGGTCGCGACTGGTGAGGGTGTGATCTAAATCAAATTATGACAATAGGCACGACAATTTGAGGGGTGCTCACGTGAACCATCAGTGCTTCGTGATTATATTTTTTCTGTTCTTCGGTTGGACTCCGGTCTCTTGGGCAGTGGTTAATGTTTGCATAGAGGGTGGTGTGAAGGTGCTTCGCTCCGGACCATGTCAGGGAGGGGTTGCGCCAAAAAGCACGCACATATCCCAGCCATCACCACCTGTGTACTGGGCTCCCTCCAGACAGGCCGCAAGTAGCAACCCACCAAGCAGTCCGAATAATGAGGAGGCGAGACGGAAGGCATTTGATCCGAGTACATGCCGATTTCAATACCATGCGGTTTGGGATGATTTGGGCAAGAAGCTAGCGGAAGCTGCAAAAGAAGAATGTATAGCCACCCAGGGTCAAATGGGACCTGCATATACGCGATGGAAAGACCATTTTGAAATGCAATCCACAAGACGAGATAACGCCGCACGCAATAGCAATGCGCAACTTAACAACATCATGAACAATGGTAGAACGATGTACTGCCGGCCAGATGGCTTAGGGGGGCAGATCTGCCGATGACAGAAGTTAGAGGTGTTCCATGTCCGAAGGATGGCTGTTGTCATGCATTGCGGCTGCTATAGCCTATTTCGTTATCGCCCCGAAGGGCAGTGTCGACACAGTTGTTAAGCGCGGAAGACAGTTTGCTGCTATAGCGGCTGTGATCGGAACTATGGCGACACTGTATCGGTTTCCTTTACCCGCACCAAGAGGAGGCAAGGAAGCAGTTGCTGAATGGCTTGCGGTAAGTATTACTATCGCACTATTGGCGTTTGGAATTGGCGTTTTGTTCCAATTCGTTATTGCTTCGATCAGGGTTGCGAGGGCCAAGGTGCCCCGGGCAATTGACGTATTGAAAAATACGACTTCAGAAGTAGCTAACCAGTTCAGAGAGAAGACTCAGCAAAGCCAGGCCCAAGATGAATACCTATATGGAATCGTTGCACAGGAAATGAAGATGTCCAAGATTGATGAAGGGTTGTGGGCCAAGGCCTTTTCAGAATCAAATGGAAATGAGCCGCAGACAAAAGCCAGGTACATCAAATACCGAGTCGACCAGCTTCGAAGAAAATAAAGCGTCTTATCCAAGCGGCAATACCGCCCTATGTGGCGGCATTTTCCAAGGCCGTGGCTTTTCCCGATCAACTCTTCGCATCCTCTCAGCTTTGAGCTTCCCTCTGTTTTTCGTCTTCCAGCCCAATCCGGCGGGATGTGCGACGAGGGTGACGCATTCATCAATGGCCGATGCGAGGGCGGAAACAGAATTGATTAGCGTGCAATTGAAAAGAACAAAAGACGTGCCAGGCCAATACGATCAGACTTCATCTACTTTATGCGGCAGAGAATTCAGTCGCGGTCATCCCCTAATTCGAAATACGCGTTAATGTTCCTTCGGTTATCAAACCGTCTAAGTGTTCTTGGATCTTTTCCTGGAACGACTTTGTAAAGACCAGCGCTCCGATTTCGAAATTCCGCGTGAAAGCATCGTCAGTCAAGTTGGCGCTGGACACGACGGCAACGTCGTCGACGATTGCCACCTTGGCATGTAGCTTCCCTGGCTTCCCTGCGTGGTTGCGTTCTCGCTTTTCGGTCGGCCAGTGATAGACCTCACTACCTGAAACCAACGCCGCTGGAAACGCCTTGAGCGCGTCATAGCTCAACTGGCCCTCAGATGATTGTTCGAATTCCAGGATCAACCGTACCTTCACACCTCGCTGGATGGCTTTAAGAAGTTCAGCGGCTAATCGCTCAACCTTTCCCGCGGCAAAAGTCACTAGCAGGATTTCTCGCTTGGCTCCGATAATCAGATCGTATAGAGCTTGGTCAATCCGCCGAGCAGGTATCTGGTCTGCTGGCGAAGGCCCTGACCAGAGCATCTCAATGTGCTGGTCTGCTCGCCACCGCAGGTAGGCGGCATGTGTAGTTTCAAGGACATGACTTAACGCCTCCCAGGACATAATGCCTGATGCCTGCTTGATTACTTTTACAGCCAGGCAGGATAGGTCTGCATTTGTTGTTGCTGGCAAACGCTGCAATACAAACTCAGTGCTGGCTGACGAAGGAGAACTCCGTAGCGCCTCACAAAGTGGTGTCAGCCATATGGCTGATGAGCGTTTAACTAGGCTTTCTACCGCCAGGGTGAAGTCCTGTGGTTGCATGATCGTTAGTCAAAGAACGCCGTGCCGCGAGCAGAGAAGGTATTCACCAACACTGATCTATCGAGGTAGCGATTGCCGCGTTCGCAGGATGTCTCGGGCGCGAACTGACAGGCGTGACAACAGGCCCCCTGAATGCCGCGGCCAAGGGCGTCTGGACGATGTTCAGCGCACAAGGGATCGGAGGCACACAAGCGCATGGCCTCCAGTGCCTGCTCCATGTGTCGCCCTAGGGTGAGCGGTTCACCAAGTTCAACGAGGCCACCGAGCGTCCCCTCGCTATCTGGTGCTGCGGTGTATAGGAGGATGCCCGCCATGGGGCCGCCATCCTCGCCAAGTTGGCGCGAGTAAAGACGTTCGCGCACGCTGGCCGCGGTGTAGCCGCAATCAAGGACGATCTGGCGCATCAGGGCGTGGGCTAGCGAATGCAGGAGTACCAGCCGTATACCGGGGAAGCCTTCTTGAACAGGTTCGAGCTTGCGCAACTTGCGCCATGCTTTGTGCGCATCGAAGAACTCTTGGTGGAGTTGCTGCACTTCAGGCTTGTCCTGCCAGGCCAGCAGCGCCTCTTCGCGGATGCGCAGGAAGATGCCTTCACCGCGGACTTCCGAGGCTGGCAACCAGGTCGGGCTTTCGCGGCAGAGTTCTGTTAGTCGTCCATCTTTCAGGATGGTTGCCTCGGCGAAGTCGGCATTCGATTCGATGCGGGTAAAGCCAAGCAGTGCGCGCACCTCACGAATGCGCTCGACCAATACGGTGTCCTCGAAGAAAGCCTCGAATCCTTTCGGTGGCGCAACGCGCTTCAGCTTGAAGTCACGGTTCTCCGCAGCAGATTCAGGATTGGAGAACACCTCCCACTCCGGCAACTTGAGGTCTTCGGCGGGCACTTTCCCGTGAACACCCCCTGCTTTCTTGATTTCGATGGCCGCCCAGATTTCCTCGTCAGAAAACTCAGCGAATAGCGGGATCAGCGACTGGAATTTCTGTTGCTTCTTGCGCAGCAAGCGCAGCTCGTCGATATCTTCGGTGTCCTTCAATTCGGCCCATTGCTCTTCGACCACCTTGCTCAACTTGTCCACTGCCCGCGGGATCGACAGTGCCGACAACGCGGTGGGAAACCAGCTGTTCGATGCGCCAAGTAGGATCGCCTTCGCAGTTTCCTTGCAGTCGTGTTCGATCAAACGAAGATGGGGGTGGTGGCCATGGCACTTGAAACCCTCGCCAGCCCCTGTGTCGAAGGCATCCGCCATACGTCGTTCAGTGCCGCAGGTATGGCACTTCACCACGATGTCCGAAGCGTCACCCGACGCGCCAAATTCGCGCAGGCTCAAGGTAGCGGGCTTACAGGGGACATTGCCTTTATGCACGAAATCGAGCCAAGGAAAGTCCGTCAGGTGACCTTCGCGGCAGGCGAGCAGGAATCGCACAGAAATAGCCGATGGCGATTTGCCGCCCTGTGATTTCAGGCACCCTTGATGGACGTATTCCGTCTTGTCGGGCCGATACATGTCTTGTACCAGCTTGAACACGCCAGATTCCACCGTCGCCAAAGTGTCGCAGAGGGAGCAACGCAGCCAGCGTGGAAATGGCACCACCGGCACGCCGACGGCGGGTGCTGCCGGGTCTTTATCCATGCCGTCGAGCTTGATCGGCGGCAGATAAAGCTTGGCAATCTGCGGCCCAAGTCGCTTCTGCACCGCGGCGACCAGGCGGTCTTCCTCGATCTCTTTGCAGTAACGGGTATCCCAGTCATCCAAGCCCATCACCAGAGCAGACATATTGGGCAGATCGACCAGCGAGCCGATGCCGAAGGTGAAGATCAGTTGGCTGGGGCGTAGTTCGCCGAGTTCATTCATCTTTGGTTCCTCAATCGACGCGCAGGCCCGTCGACTTTTGGTCGAGCACCAGATCAACGGTGCCTTCCACGTCGCGCAGCGAATTCAGGCAGGTGAACATCTCCCAGTCGCTTTCGCCCGCCCGTTCCAGCAGACCAACCGTGGCTCCGCCCTCCGGCTTGTAGCCGAGTTTGTGATCCTTCTGGTTATGCACGCGGGCCAGCCATTCGTCACGGCGGCGGTCGAGCATGTCCTTGATGCGCGTAGCCACTGTCGGGTCATGGGTGGCGTTCTCTCCTCGCTTGGCAAGCAGATCAAAGACCGCTGACCACTTCGGATCAGCGTCTGCCACCTCGCCCGCCTTCAGGTTGGCATTCAGATGATCATCCCAGAGCCGCATCAAGCCGACCATGACGCCCGACAAGCCACGGTCGAGCGCCCGTGCCGAGAACGGGGTCACCGAGAGAGCCTCGACATGCTTGTAGAAGGTCTCGTGGTAATGCTCGAAGCGTTCGTAATGTGACAAGTCTCGCGGGCGTGCCCAGTTGAATACCGTCGTGACCAGACCAGGGCCGTCATTGGATCGCCCAACACGGCTGGTAGCCTGGATGTATTCCGAGGTGTTCTTGGGCTGACCGGCGACCACCATCAAACCAAGGCGCTCGATGTCGACACCCACCGAGATCATGTTGGTCGCCAGGATCACGTCGTAGGGCACCGATGAAGTCACTGGCTGGTTTGCTTTGCGCTCTGCTGCTCGTTGCGCTTCCAATACCTTGTCGAAGGTCGCTTCCAGCCGCTCAAGAATTCTCGGGATATCGGTGCCTGACTTGCGCGATGTCAGCTCTTCTACCGCCCCCATCCGAACACGGCGCTTGGCCATGCCGCGTTGGTCGGCATCACGCAAGCGGGCGCGGATGTCGTCTTCCACCAAGCGTCGCGTACCGGCCAGTTCGCGGATTGAGTTGAAGTAGCCTGTTGCTGTCATCCACGGATCAGCCAGGCGGTCGTATTTGTCGTAGAGGGCCTGTGCCGCCGACATATGTGCGACGTAGCTCCGGATCATGGCAAAGGGGTAGCGGCGACCGAAGGCGGTAATGCCGAGATAACGCCTACCCGGATACTGCGGCCCCGTCGGACGCTGGAGGGCGAAGAAGCTGTCGCGAATACTGGTACCTTGGGGTGGGAATACCTCCAGCTTGCGCACGAAGAGCTTTTGCACCTGGTCGGGCGCACGGCGGATCGTCGCGGTGGAGGCCACCACTTTGGGCCGTACCTTCTTGCCATCCACCTCCCATGAGCACAACTCATCCACGGCGGATTCATATAGACCCACCATCGAACCGAGTGGCCCACTGATGAGGTGAAGCTCGTCCTGAATGATCAAATCGGGCGGACGCAGGAAACCATGCAGGCGATTCTTCACCGACGGCAGGCCATTTCGTGAAGGATGCGACTGACCATCCTCGACTTCCGGCGACAGAAAACCGTGCCGGTCGCATATCTCATTCACCTTGCCGAACAGCATCTGCGTCTTGCCGTTCCAGGGCATCTGCGCGAATTTGTCCACGGTGGCGATTAGAAGTGATGGGGGCCGCCGGTAGATTTCCTCATCAACCACCATCACCGGCAAGCCTTCGCGGTAGTCGGGTTTGGTCTTGTCCGCCGGGGCTTTCGCTTCCGAGAAATCGCAACGGCCCAAGTCGTCGCCGCAGTAGGTGATGCAACGCCCGATGTCGCTGGGGGCTTCATAGACCTTGAGGTGCTTTTCCTTGATCTCGCTGCCACACCATGGGCAGGAGGTGATCTGATGCGGTGTGCCGCTCGATGAGGGCTTCCCCCCTACATTGCGCTGACGCAATGCGTTGGCTGCCGCGGCCAGCGTGCCGGGCGTTGTCTTGTTGCCCACCCACAAACCCAGGCGGAACGGCGTCTCGCCCCACTTGGCCACATCGGCACGGCGGATGGTCTCGCAGGCGCACATCAGAGCCGCAGCGCGCTGGAACTGCTGCAAGGTGAGCAGGCGCAGGGTGTAGCGCATTAGCACCGCAATGCCATGATCGCCGCGGCGGCCTTCGACCACGCCCTGAAGTCGTCGCAAGGCCACCGTATAGGCGGTCAAGCCCAAATAAGCTTCGGTCTTGCCGCCGCCGGTAGCAAACCACAGCAAGTCGGCCACGGCATCGGTTTCGTGGCTGCGGTCGGGGTGGTGCAGGTCGGTGAGGCTGGGTAAATTGAGCAGCACGAAGGCCATCTGGAAAAGACGCCAGCTGCGGTTCCTGGCTTCGTCAACGGTCGCCACACCGTCTTCGATTTTCAGCTCTTTCTTGCGGACCTTGCGCGCAAAGGTGGAGTGAATCCGCTGCTGCCACATCGCCCGGTTGGCGAAGCGGAAGGCTTCCTCCGCCAACGGATTGGTTTCGATCAGGTCGATGCCTGCCTTGATGCGCTGGAGCGCCCGCGTGCAGCGTTCCACCGCCCGCTTGGCAGCTTCTTCGTGCCCGGCCAGCTTCTCGGCGGGCAGGCTCAGCTTGGCCGCCTCCATCTTGATCCAGACCTGGTAAGCGGTCTCGATGTGGCGCAGGCTGGCAATCAGGCCGGACTTCGGCAGTTCGGCCAGTTCCTTCATGTCCATCACCACGCCATCGAGGTTCTCGTCGTCGGCAGCGGAGCGCGGGGTTTGCTGGGGCACCTCGAAACGCGGCACCCATTCGGTTTCCACCTGGGTGGCGTGCTCGGCCAAGGGTTCCGGCAGCGTGGCGTGTACCGAAATGCCATGACCGACAGCGAACTCGCGCTGGTGGCGGTAGAGCATCTCCAGCGTTTCCGATTCCTCGCGAGTCAACGGATCCATCTTGGAGAGGTCGGCCTTGGCATTCTTGCGCTGCACGAAGATGGGCTGGTTTTCGTGGCCATGTACCCGCAGCTTGGGCTGGAACAGCCACACCTCGTCCCTTGGCTCGCCGCGGCGGGTGCGCTCTTCCTGCTTGTTGACCATGAACAGCGTTACCACCCAGCCGTCTGGAGTCAGGCGCGTCCGCCCCTGCAACTGCACCAGCGGGTGATCTTTGTGCAAGGCGGATGGCTTGATGTTGCCGTCTTTGAGCGTAATGGCGAGGGGTGGTGCCGCCACCGGATGCCGTTGCCAGACATTGGCCTCGCTGCTGTCCTTCTTCTTTTGCACCGTGCTCTTGGCACGCAGGTACTGCCCCCACTCGGCCTCGACGACGATCTCTTTGGTCTCCGCACTCACGACGAAGCTCAAACCCATCGACGATGGGAAATAGGTGCTGCCTGCGGGAACCCCGGATTCCGGCGCACCTTCCTCGCCCTCGTCGCCATCGCCCGCTGCCAGTTCATCCAGCTCGCTGCCAGCGACTTCGCTGCCCTTGGGAGCCAGCATGCCGACCAGGTAACGGCTGTAAGCGTGGTCTTCGTATTGGCTCAGTTCCTCCTCCGGGCCGCCCGCGGGGCCGAGCAGATCGCGGATGACCATGTCGGTCAGTTCGTCGCGAATGTCGCTGGGGGTCTTGGTGGCCAGCGCAGGCGGGTTGGGAGGCGCAATGGTTGGGGTGGTGGTCATGCGTTGCTCCAGGTCAGAAATCCATGGTCGCCTGGCCGCCGGCGTCTTCCTTCTTGCGGCCACGTTTGGCGGGCGTTGCAGATGCTTGAGTGGCTGCGGCAGCGACTTCTTCGGCGTGGCGCTGATGGTTCAGGGCCAGCAGACGGTCGAGGACTTCGCGGCGGGCGGCTTCGGAGATGGTGAAGCGAATGCCTTGCTTGGTTTCGTGGAAGCCGTGGCTGAGGTCAAGGTCTTGCCAGCCGTAGGCGGCGGCGACTGCCTGATCGAGTGCCTCCATTTGCTTACGAAGATCGCGTATTTCAGGGGCGTCACATAGCTGGTCATGAAGCTTTGCATACACGTTGTTTAGCGTGCCATGCGTGGCTAGCAATAATTCTCGAGCCTTAAAGAAAGCGCTTCCTATTCGTCTCAATTCTTCCGTCGTGCAGGGCATAGGAAAAGTGGACAGACAATCGCTTGGTCGGTACCCTCCACCTGTGGTCAAGCTACTGCTTAATTTGCTCGCCCAAGCTTCATGCATGCTGCTCTGTAGTACAGCAAACGTCTCAAATGAATCATCTGGAATGATCACTAGGTTGTGATCGTATAGCCCAATCGGGCATCGCTGTACGCGGTGGTAAGTGGCTATGCCACCGATCACCAATACGGCATTTTTCCCAACCATTGCTTGGCGTAGTCCAGGGCGGACTTCAGCATGGCGCCACCAATATCGCTTCCAGCTAGCCCGATTTGCTTCTAACCGATATGGTCTAACATGGTTCCAAACCCATTTATATGCGGTGGGAAATGACTGCGCCTCTTCCTCGCTCATATCCCCGAAATCGACAACAAAGACTGTAGACGCGCGGTCAATATGGCTAAATGCCGAACCCGAGCGCACAAACTGCTTTACAACAGGTTGCTCAATGTCTGGGCAATCAGCATCCAGTGGATTGAGGATGAATCCCTCGCCACCGAGCTTCATTCCATTAAAATTTTTTGGCGAACCATTTAGTGGGAATGGTTGGAATTCGTCCTCAGCTTCGAGTCGGCTAGATATCCTGCTAACTCTTGCCCCATTCAGTTCAGGATTTATATAAGGTCCGCTAGTGAAACAAAGTGCGGAGATAAAGACATCTGCAGTTCCCGGCCAAGGCAAAGCGGTTATCGCCCACGATATAACGTATCCGTTTTCAAGCAATGGAACTAAAGACCCTTCACGGGTGTCGCCTTCCGCAATGCCTTTTGCAGATATGAGTCCCGCCATGGCCCCTTCGGGGTTCATTAGCATCGCAGAACGTCGCGGGAAAAGCCCAACATAATTCATGTTCCCGGATATTCTTGGAAATGTCATACGCAAATAATTCCAGTAGTCAGCCCCAAGTGTTGATGAAATTTGCTTTCCACCCAAGAAAGGTGGGTTACCGACAAATGCAGAAAATCCACCATTACTAAAGATTTCTGGAAACTCGATAGTCCAATGGAAAAAGTGCCTACCTTTACATTTTTCACGCGAAAGCTCTTGTAGTTCCACTACCCCCTTTGACCATATCGACAATAATTGGTCGGCTGCGGATATTTTTGCAGCTTCATAAGCTCTGCCTTCCAGCGCTTGTAACTCAAACGCTACCAATACATCCGCCGCGGCACTGAGCTTGGCAACCGATTCCTCCGCCTCGGCATACAGCGCTGCCTTTGCCGCAATCTGCTCCGGCGTATCCGAAGGCATCGCCTCCAACAACTCGCGCTTCTTCTTCGCCTCCTCGATATGTCGCCACAGGTTGAGGGTGGCGAACGCCTGCTGTTTGCCACCGCCCGGGCGCAGGCTGAAGTTCTCCAACTGCTCCAGCGAGGTGATGCCCAGCAGCGAATCGCCGCACTTGAAGGCGTGGTCGAGGAAGGTGAAGGGTCGGTTGGCATCAACGGTGATGAGCCACATGGAAAGCTTGGCCATCTCCACCGCCATGGGATTGATGTCCACGCCGTAGAGGCAGCGATCCGCCACCACGCGGCGAGCGATAGCAATGCGCTCGGCAGCTTCGGCGGGTACCAGACGTTCGCTGGGTGAGCCTTCCGAGAACTGACCGTCCGGCGTGATGAGCACCTGGCCGGGATGCGTCGTTTCTTCGTTCTCCCAGGCTTCGACCAGACGTTCGGCGAGATAACGGCAGGCTTGCACCAGGAAGGCTCCGGAACCCATGGCCATGTCGCAGACCTTGAGATCGAGGATTTCCTTGGGTGACTTAAGCTTCCATTGATCCTTGGACAAGCCCTCGGCAGGGCCAACATAAACCAGCGGCTCCAGCGTGTGCTGGACGATGGGTTCGGTAAGCGAGGGTGGCGTGTAGTGGGTACCGGTGCTGCGGCGTGCGGTGCCCGCGGTGACGAAGATGCTGCCGGGCAGTACCACCCAGGGCCGGTCGAAGGAGTCGTCGCGGATCAGACCGGCGATGGGGCGCAGCCGAGCCACCAAAGCTTCGTCGTGGTCGCAGGCGACGAGCAGTTTGTGTTCATCGAGCAGTACGCCGTTGTTGAGTTCCTTGCGCAATGCCGGGAGCGAGCGATCCGTTTCCTCCTTCAGGAAGTCGAGCAGCTTGTCCTCGCCTCGGCTCAGCAGGTCTTCCAGGGTGGAGAGGGCGATTTCCGGCTCTTTCTTGCGGGTGCCGCGAATGCCGAGCACCACTTGGTCGGCACGGAAGGCGGTGTGATCGAGCAGGCCCTCATAGACATGACCGATCTGTTCCACGCCCAGCGCCCGAAACGATACTCGACGGGTTTCTGCCATCGTGCCAGCGCCGACTTTTGTGCGCAGGCGTTGGAGAGAGTTGAGCAGGTGCAGAACGACACGGTTATTCACCGACAACGGTTCGGCGGAGGTACTGCGCCATTGGCTGCCCGTGCCGCGGCCTTCGAGGAAGGGATAACGGTCGGGGTCGAACAACGAGCCGCCATAGGCTTGCATGAGCAAGTCCTGGTGCTGGATGCCGCCATGCACGGCGCGGAACGTGGCAAGCAGGCGTGTCCAGGCGTCGTAGCGGCGCTCCAACACTTCTTCACCGTAGCGGTCGGCCACTTCCTGCAACTGCTCCTGCAAGGTGGAGACGGCGTAGTTGTCGTCATAGAGCGGCTTGCCGAGATGCAACAGGCCACGTTCTTCCGCCGAGAACAGGAAAACCAGGCGCATCATGATGGTGAGCGCTGAGTCGTAGAGGTTGGCTGGCTTGATGCCCTTCAGCAGCGTTCGGTTGCTTTCCTTGTCGAGGGTATCGAAGGACTGCACGAGTACCTCGACGGCTTCGCGCACCTGATAGCCGAGCTGGTCAGTGACTTCCAGCTGATCGTTGGCACTTTCCTTGAGGAGAGCCAGCAGCGTGCTGTCGGCGGCCACGCCGAAGAAGCGGCGCACACCGAGTAGGGAATGGAAGGCACGCAGCGTGATAGGTTCGTCCAGCCACAGCGATCCGTACCAGGAGGCGTAGCCGGTGGTCTCGCCTCGCGGGGCATAGACCAGCATCCAGTGCTCGCCGTTGGTGACCAACCCCAGCGGCACGTTGGCCCCATGCAGCAGTTCCATCATGCGGGTGGCGGGAGTAGCCTTCCAGTGCTTGCCGATGACGGGCTTGTCGAGGCTTTGCTCTGCCGGATAGCTGGCGACAAGGAGTTGTGGCTGGCCTGCTATGTCAGTGCCCGCGGGGGCAACCAGAGCGAAGTCGGGACGCAGGGTCTCGCCCATTTCAGGCATATTGGCTTCTAGCCCTGCGGGTAAGGACTGGCCTTCGGCAATCTGGTTTTCCGGGTAGCCGAGCACCGCGGTGAGGACGTGCATGACCCAGGCCCGCTGCTTGCCGGGGGCGGTGGGGTTGTCCTGCCATTCCTCGTAGGTGGCACGCAATGCTTTGGCTTGCGCAGGGTCACGGCCCTCCAGCCCTTGCGGGAATACCTTCTGCAACACCGGCAGCGAAACGAAGGGGCCGGAGACCTCGACGAGGGAGAGCCAGTCGGCATGGTGACGGGTGACGCTCATGCCTTGCCTCCCGTGACTTCAAGCACGGCCCGCCGCGGTATCAACCAGGTGACGGCGACCGGGAACAGGCGAGCACTAGGGTTGGCAAAGCGTGAGCGGATGTGCTCGGACTCGCGCTGGATTTCTTCCGGAATTTCCTTGAGGCGACGGCGCAATGCTGCCAGGTCGCGTTCACGCTGCTGCTTGCCGGGTTCGTCGCCACCGAGATCGAGCAGCATCTGCGGGCCATCCTTCCGGTCGACTTCCGCCTGGATGGCGCGCTGGAGTTCGGTCATCACCGTAGTGAGCTTGTTCACTTCTTTCTCAGCCAGTTCGTCGAGGTTCTTTTCCAGGTTCTTGGTGCGTTCGACCTTGCGCGCTTCGAGGGCGGACATGAGGGCATCGCGGTGCTTGGGCCAGAGGGCCTGGAAGCGGGCCTCGATGGCTGAGGGGGCTTCGGTCTCGGTGGCCGCCGCCAGGGCCGCTTTGGTGTCGCCCACATTGAGGCGCTGGAAGCGGCCTTCGATGAGCGCTCCGCCCGCGGTGATGACCTCCTCGTGCAGTCGGTGGTTGTCGCCCCCCAGCACGACGATACGGCCATGGGCGATAACCACGGGATGGGTCAGTGCCGAGTCATCGACCACGCAGGCCGAAACGCGGGACAGGTGCTTGGCCTGCGTGCCCAATGACCAGATTTCGGCACGCAACAGGCGCAGGCACATCTGCACCAGGCGATGGTTAAGGTGGGCAAGCACCACGTCGTCCCGCCCCGCGGCGAGCGCGGCATCGAACACGATGGGGCGAATCTTCTTGGTGTGGGGGTGGGCCAGACCATCGGCACAGAGCGCCCAGCTATTGGAGAGTGCAGGCAGGCGAAACACCGGGCAGGATTTCCGGATACCGGTGGGGTCAGGCCAGATGCCAGCGACCTCGACCGGGATCAGGGCGGGCTGCTCGGCCAGCTCCAGACCGACGCGCACGACGTTCTCGACGTGTTCGGGGGTGAGGTTCAGTTCGTGCTGGGTTTCATGCAGTTGGGAGGCCAACTTTTCCAGCTGTTCGCGCAGCTTGCGCTCGAACTTGAGCATACGGCGCACGGGTTCGGCTTCCTGCTCGGCACGGGTGGTGTCGAGACGGGAACGCCGACCCAACATGGCTTCTTCGACCTGGCTGGCAATGACGGGGCCGACTTTGCCGAGATCTTCGCGGATGGTCTCCACCTTGCGGGCGGCACGAAAAAGGAATTCCAGATCGGCTTCCAGATCACCGACCTTGTCAGAAATCTTGGCGGTATCGAATCCCTTGCCGACGAAGTGATGGACATGCACCTCATTGGCTTTCTGGCCATGGCGATCCACGCGGCCGTTGCGCTGCTCCATGCGGTTTGGGTTCCAGGGAATCTCGAAGTGGATGAGCTTGGAACAATGGTTTTGCAAATTCACACCTTCGGAAGCAGCATCGGTCGCCAACAGGATGCGTACCTTGGATTCCTTCGGGTGCGCCTGGAAGGCCGCTTTGATCGGCTCGCGCTGGTCGTTGGGCATGCCACCGTAGATCATCTCCAGCCGACCTTCCTCGGCGAAACCTTCACGCGCCAGCAGGTCAAACAGCCACTTCTGGGTGGCGCGATATTCGGTGAAGATGATGACGCGCTCTTCGTTCCACTTGCCATCGGGGCGCAGGGTCTGCTTGAGCCAGTTGATCAAGGTTTGCGCCTTGCAGTCGGGGCGCTGGCTGGTCTTGGCCGCGAACTCGCCCAGTTGGCGCAGCAGCGCCTTCTCTTCCGCAGAGATGGGTGACAAGGTTTGGCTGACCGAGCTGACGACCTCGCCGGTTTCGGCCTCGTATTCGTCGTCGTCAGCGTAGTCATCGGAGAAGTCTTCGATGTCGCGGCGGGCAGTGCTGGCCGCTTTTCTGCCCCCGACGGTGGCGATGTGTTTTTCCAGGGTGATACCAAAAGCCGCGGGGGAGGAGAATAGGCGCTTCTTGAGCAGCTTGAGGACGAATTCCGCGGCCATGCGCTCGCCGTCTGACGTGGCCTGCTTGAGGCGCAATTCGGAATAATGCTGTAGCGCGTGGTGAGCCTGGCGCTCTTCGTCGGTATAAGGGACTTCGAGGTGCTGGACGACGCGCTCGGCAAAGCGTCGGCTGCCGTCCCAGCGCAGTTTGAGTTCGTCCTTCATGCGCCGCACCATGATGGCGTCGAGCTGGTTGCGGTCGGGCGTGACGGCGCGGGCGAAACGCTGGCTGTCGAGCAGTTCTAGCAAGGCAGCGAAGCTCTCGCGGTAACCGTTGTGGGGGGTGGCCGAGAGGAACAGCTTGTGCTCGAAATGCGGGGCCAGAGAACGGATCGCCAAGGTGCGCATCGAGTCGGTCGCGTACTTGCCGCGGCCAGACGGGGCGACGTTATGCGCTTCATCGACGATCAGCAGATCATAGGCCCGCGGATAGGTAGGCTGGTCGCCCGCGGGCAAGGTCTCGCGGAAGGTGCGCAGGGGCCGTTCGCGCTTCAGGAAGTCTATGGAGGTGATCAGCCGCGGGAAGTGCGACCACGGATTGACATGGATACCGCGCTTGCGCCGCAATTGGCTGATGGTCTCGCTATCGACGATGCGAAATTCCAGGCCGAACTTGTCGCGCATTTCCTCCTGCCACTGAACTTGCAACGAAGAGGGGCAGACGATGAGCACCGAGCGGACACGGTGACGCAGGATCATTTCCTGCACGACCAGTCCGGCCTCGATAGTCTTGCCGAGACCGACGTCGTCGGCGATCAGCAGATTGACCCGCGGCATTGATAGCGCACGAACCACCGGATCGAGTTGATAGTCGTCGACCTCAATGCCGCTGCGAAAAGGCGATTGCAGCGCCTTGTCGTCAGCTTGGGAGACGGCCCCCCAGCGGACGGCATCCAGGAAGGCTTGCAGGCGCTTGGGATGATCGAAACTGTCCGGATCGGGCAGCGTCGATTTCTCATGCACCGCGGTGCCGGGTTCCAATTCCCAGATGACCTGAAGCTCCTCGCCAAGACCATCGTCCTCGACGGAGGAGACTTTTATTAGATGCGATGCAGCATGTCCATTTGTAGGGGCTCCGAGGGCTGACGGGGCAATCTCGATAACGACAAACGGCCGCTTCCGGACAACGACCAGCTGACCCACTTCGGGGCAGGAACTCATGTTTCCCCTTTCTTAAGCTCGTTCTCGTTGCAAAGCGTCCGATGGCTTAGGGGGTACCTTGCCGAGCGCATAGGACGCCTGGATTTCGCGGAAACGCATATCTTACAAAAGAAGCAGCTCACCACGCGAGCTTGCCGCAGGACGCTTTTTGCTGATTTACGCCGTAGCAACCCGCTCCATTTATCTCTTGTGAACAAGAGCTTGTGCGGATACGATTGGCATGTCCAGTACGCATTAGTTTTTCATGCAAAGTCCTCTGACACTTCGCCAACAACGATTCGTCGAAGCGTACGCTCTCGACCGCAACGCTGCGCGCGCCGCGCGCCGCGCCGGGTACAGCCCGAATGGGGCCAAGGTCACCGCCTGCCGTCTGCTAACCAATCCTAACCTGCAGGCTGCCCTGGCAGCCAAGGAAGCCGAGCTGGCGACTCGCCTGGAGATCGACCGCCAGGCGGTCATCGGCGGCATCCTGCAGTCCATTTCCACGGCCATGGGTCAGGGCAACCCGGGGCAGGCAATCCGCGGCTGGGTCGAGGTGGCGCGGATCCTCGGCCTGGACAAGCCCGAGGCTGTGCGCAGGGTGCTGAGCGCGGAGGGCGACAGACTACGAGCGAAGTTCGAGGCATTGAGCGACGAGGAGCTGATGGCGATTACCCAGCATCGGGGGTAGTCTTTGATTATGTGCGGCCGTTTCGCCCTCGATGCCCCTTCCACCCGCGTAGGCGAGAGGTTCAGCCTGGCGGACTGCCCTCTGCTCGCGCCCCGCTACAACATCGCCCCGACAACCGATATCCTGGTTGTCCGGCACCGGCCGGAAGTGGGCCGTGTCGGGCAGCTGGTGCACTGGGGGCTGGTACCTGTCTGGGCGAAAGACCCGAGCATCGGAACGAAGCTCATCAACGCCCGCGCCGAGACGGTCGACACCAAGCCTTCTTTTCGCAGCAGCTTCGCCCGGCACCGCTGCCTGATCCCGGCCAGCGGCTTCTTCGAGTGGAAGGTGGTGAGCGAGAACCGTAAGGTGCGCCGCCAGCCGTACTACGTGCGACCGGCCGAGGCCGAGGGGCTGTTCGCGTTTGCCGGACTGCTGTCGCGCTGGCGCTCGGACAAGGGGGAAGACTTCGTCACGACCTGCATCATCACCACAGGCGCGAATACCCTCATGGCGCCGATCCACGACCGCATGCCGGTGATCCTGGCGCCGGGGGCATGGGACGCCTGGCTGGGGGCTGAAATCGCCTCCACGGAGGATCTGAAGGGTCTGTTACAGCCGGCGCCGGCCGAGGGGATGACGGCATACCCGGTGGGGATGGCAGTGAATTGGGCGGGGGTGGAGGGCGAGGGGCTAATCGCATCGATTGATTGAGCTCGCCGGGCTTCGTTCCCCCCATTGCCAGGACTCACGACCCGATGAATGCGCGTACCGCCCGCTCAGCCTCGTCTTCGATCCACGGCTCTTGGAGGGCTGCGAGAACTTGCTGGCCGATCCCCTCCTTGGCCACGTTCTCCAGATAGTGCTTGAGCTCATGTCCCTGCAAGCGGCCTTGCTCGTGCAGGCAGTCGATCATGTCTTCTGCTGTTTTGAAATGCTGACCAAGCAGGCGCTCAAGAACGAAGTTCGCGGCGCCGAGCACGAGGTGGTAGGGAACACCGTGCACGGATTCGTAGGCCGACAACAGGTCATACGAGCCTTCGATATCGCCCAGTCCCAGGTTGCCGTAATAGTCGAACTCATCGAAGAAATTTTCGGCAACCGCGCCGCTGATCTGCCAGCAAATCATTTCCAGGTAGCGTGCCTGACTCTTCCTCGGGTTCGCGACCCAGTCCAGGTTGTTCACCCACGCGCTCTCGGGTAGCACAATCCTGCACCTCGCCGGCTCGCTCATGTTCGGCATAACCAGTTCTTTCGGTGTCGCCCCAATTGCCGCCAGCGTGATGGCCCGGCCGACGGCGTTGGTGGCGATAGCCCTGAGATAGTGACGCACACCATCATGATTGATGGCGACATAGGACATGAAGTCCGAGTGGAAACCCGTCATTTTGTGTTGCTTACTGCTGAGCGATACTGTTGTCATGCGAGTTCTCCTTTCATGATTAATTTGTTTGGCCGCCTGATGGCGGCCATCACATATATAAGGACATCCATCCGGCCTATCTCCTTGATTGATAACGGAAATAATGTGATGGTGCGATATAGCGCCATCACGCATAACTTCTGGTTATTAATGAGTAATTTCATGATGACCCCTTTTCATCACGATTCATCGTGATATCACACGGAGCATGCGTTATGGATATTTTCGCCTTCTTCGGCAGCGCCAGTTTTCCCTGCTCGATGCGGAGGCGGCCGGTGTCGATCAGATTGTCGAGCACCTCCCTGACCGTGTTGTTCCCCGCCTGCAGCGCGCCGTCCTTTTTTCCGAACTGCTGAGCGAAGCCCGTCTTGGAGAATTGGCGACCGGCTTTCAGTTCGCTGGCAACGTGAGCGACGATCCGCGATTTGAGATCGTCACCCTGGGCTTCCTTGTGCGACACCAGATTGACGCGGTGGAGGTAACCGCCATCTCCACGTCGCAGAATTACAGGCGCATGTGGCGGCGAATAATTTGACTTCGTCAGCGCCGCGGTAAGGTAAAAGTTCCTCTGCTCCGGTGGAATGCCGAAGTGCCTGGCTTCCTTCTCCGAAAACGTCATCAGGTTCAACTGCCAGCGGACGCCGTCGGTGAGTGCGGATGAGCCGCGCGAGGCGGACTGGTTCTGCTCGGTGGAATTAAAGGCGCCCTTGTTCGAGTGGTGGGCGACGAGCACGGTCGCGCCGGTAGTCTGTGCCAGGCGCTCCAGGGCCTGAACGAAGCGGGTCGTATCTTCGGCTGAGTTCTCGTCGCCACCACGGAAGCGGCTCGCCGGATCGATGATGATGAGCGCCAGGTCGTGGATCTGCTGTGCCGTCACGATCAGCCGGTCAACCAGCAGGGTCATGCCGACCTCGCGGGTCTGCGGATCGGTTGCCGTCAGCAGGTTATCCTCGCCGACGCGGGGCACGACAATCAGCTTCTCACGCAGCTGCGAGATCAGATCCGAGTTTGCAGTGAAGACAGGCTGATTCAGCAGCCGCTCGAAGCGGCGGTGCAGTTGTTCCTCGTCGTCTTCGGCTGACAGCAGGATCACGGACCCGGTCAGGCCGACTTTCCACTGACCAGCTAGCGGCAAACCTGTGACGACGCTGCTTGCCATCTGGAAAAATAACCATGACTTGCCGGTGCCGCCAGGCGCAACGACGATTCCTACGATACCGGCTGGTAGGAAAACGTCCAGGAGCCAGCGCAGCGTGGGCGGATTGGTATCGAAGAAGCGGGCGGCGCGGTAGGCATTGACGTCGAATAGAGGCTCGACAGGCCTGATCTCCCCATCCACCGGCGAGACCTGACTGGGCTGCCAGTCCTCGTCGCGGAGCCAGTGGGTCGTTGCGGTACCCGCGTCATGGACGAACGGGCGACCGTCTTTGCCTCGGCCAAGGAAAGCCGCTTCAGAATCGGAGTCGCGGAACGGCGTCTGACAGCGCAGCTTTCCGCTTGCAAGAAACTCCTCGGTTGCCAATGCATCCCGCACTGTCATAGTGCCGTGGCTGGTCTCAAGTTCCGTATCCCACGAAAGATCCTGCGCCGCGATGCTGATAGTTCCGTCAGCTCGCGACTTCACCTTGACCTGGAGGTTTAGTTCCCCGGCTGCCTGTTCAACAGCAAATGGTGGAGGAGCAGGGACCTGCGAGCTGTCGAACCGACCACCCGCGAAAACGGCATCGAAAACCTGGGGCGCGATTGAGCCGACTTTCATACATGCACCATGGGCTTGCCGACGAAGACCAGCCGGCCGGGCGTGAATACCGACCAGTCAACAATTGACGCAACATCGTGTCGAATTTCTTCGCCTGAGTCGCGCGACATGCGCGGCTTCTTCCAGGCCATCCCCAGAGCGATGGCGCGCGCTTTGACCACGCTACGCAGGCGGTCGGTGTCGGCAGCGTTGGCGAGTTGCACCCAGGTGTGGCCGTTGCCGCCTCCCACCGGTGCCTCGCCAATGCAGACACGTGCGCTCGACGAGTAAGCTCGCAGGCGTGCGCAGTTGGCGATCCCGGGCAAGAGCTTGTCAACCTCCGCGATCCAGGACTCGTAGTCCAGGTTGGCGTAGTGCGAAGGAGTGTGCTCGTCGACATCACGGTCGAGGAGCAGCCAGCTTGAAGGGGCGACGTGCTCCTTGAAACGGCCAAGGGCAGGGTATTCGGTGCCGCGATACTTTAATGTTACTGGCCACGACACCGAGGCGTTGTGCCGAGCAACTCCGCGGGCCATGAACTCCTTCTCGGACAATATGAGGAACTCAATGCCGAGAGGAATATGCGGGAACGCCGCGTTGACGATGGCCGCATGCGAGTCTTCCGCCACCTCAGCCAACAACGTTTCCAATGCGGCAACGTCAGGCACGTGGTGCTGCACCGCCAGGCCGAGTGAGATACATGCAGCGGACTTTTTCGAGATGTTGCCGTCGGCGTCGAAGCTGAACTGCTTACCAAGGGGCCAGCGAGGATCGCGGACGACGGTCAGGATGTCGGTGTTTTTCACTTCACTGCTCTTCCTTAAGAAGAGCTAGAAGGTCGCTGACGCGCCAAGCGAGCCGGCCGTAGATACGAATCGGCCGGATCGGTCCGGTTTCGAGGCACGCCCATTTTCGCAGCGTCTGCGGTGCACGGTTAACTACTTTGGCGGCTTGCTCGGTCGGCAGCGTGTCGCGACCTTCAGCGATAGCCGCGAGTGCTGGGAACGCTTCTGATGTACCCATCATTCCTCCTTCCGGAGAAATGCGCCTAGGCAGGATTGCCTGTGTCGGCGCGTTGATGGGCGCTACGCTACAACCCTAAATCACGAATTGCACAATCCGGGAAAAAGGGAAACAAAAGGGAAGCTGCAGGGAAAGATCAGGGAAAGATCAGGGAATCAATTTCTTTTTGCGCAGGCTCGAAAGGGCGTTTTGCACAGTCTTGAGCTTCGGAGTCTTTAGATCATTTTTGCGCTTCAGGACGCGCAGCACTTGGTGCCCATTGGGTTGATCACCATATTCCGTAGCTATCTCTTGCCAATTGTCTAAGATATGGCCGGGACACCCACGTAGTTTGTGTTGCTGTCGGCTAGGGCTGCTATCTGAAGCTTTGCCCAGAAGATCCGACATACCGTCTGGCGCGCTAATAACATCAAGTGGTTGCTGTTTAGGCGTAGAGCCATGGTCTGTAGGCAGTAGCCTTTCGCGCTTGGCAATAAAGAGTCTTATATCCTCAATATAAATAGGCTGCTCGCGACTTGGTTGTAATCCTGTTGTGATAGTCAGCTCGTTAGGTCCTGTATATCTCGCGTCTTCTGTTGATGTTCGCAGTTCACCCTGCGCCATCGCATCGAGCAGCGCTTCGCTAGCTAAGGCAGCACTAAACTTTAATCTCGTAACGAGAATAGCAACAGCTTCTTCGAACGAAATCTTGCTTGACTCTGATGAATGAAGCTCGTTATCGAGCAGAGGTGTTTTCATATGAAGGGTAGCGTTTTGCCCTATATCTGGCATCAAAAATCTGTAATTCATTTCGCTATCGGCAATACTGAATTGCAAATGATGCCGTGTTTTAGGGGGTGCTTACCTCCCCCTCAAATTATTTGCCTATCGAGCGTAATCCGGAATGTTGTTGCCACTCAACACCGGCTTGATTAAGAATCCACGCCTCGTACTTAGTGTGCCAGAGGCGCAACAGATCAAGAGGCCGCTTCTTGTAGTGCTTCTCCGCCGTCGCGCTCGGTTTGTGCCCCACGATTTCCGCGACGATGCCGGTAGGCATCTCAACCCATTCGGCCAGGCTGATGAACGTGCGACGCAAACCATGCAGGGTAAGCGGTGGTAGATTGGCCACGGCAAGGGCACGATTATGCGCAAGACGTGGTTCGGCAATACGTCCTTCGTTCAGCTTGGCAGCGGGGCTGCTGAACACCCATTTACTGCGCCGGGGTAGCGCTGACAACAGTCTGGACAGGTACGGGGTGAGTGGGATTTTGCGGCCTTCCTCAGCTACCTTGTCCTTGACCCAGATGCTCCCCCACCGGAAATCCACGTCCTGCCAGCGCAGGCCCGCCATCTCCTCGCGGCGGGCTCCGGTGAGCAGCAGGGCTTGCAGGTAGGCGCTGACAACCGGATTGCTAAGGCTCCGCACCGCGGCGAACCAGGCAGGCAGATGATTGCTCTCCAGCACGTCGAATTTCTTGCTCTTGCGGCTGGGAATCTCGTCACGAAGTTCCTTACTTTCCACCGCCTGCACATCAATGATGCTGCTGTACTCCGGGCGTACTGCGCACCAGCGCCAGAACGCGCGAAAAAGTTCGAACGCCTGGCGAGCGTTGTTGGCGCGGGACTCGGCTTCTCTCCGCTGCCATTCCTTCAAGGCTCCGGCAGTTATGTCCACCATACGCATTTGAAGTAGAGGATATAGCGGCCCCGGCTTCGTCACACCATTGCCGCGTTTACGCTTCTCGCCACCAACCTGCGACAAGCGCTCATGATCCAGTAGATGGCGGGCGCCCCATTTCTTCCCGCGCTCAATGTGGGTGCGCTGCATCTTATCCATCTGATGGGAGAGATAGGCAGACCATGCGTCGGCTACCAGTACCGTTCGCTGCTTGGCCTCTGCGGTCGCTGCTTCCGCCTTTGCTCGCTGCTCGGCTGCTTGCTGGCGCGGGTCGATGCCTTGATCGGTCAGCATCTTGAGTCTGCGGACTTCGGCTTGTGCCTTGCCAATAGCCCAGGTGCGCACATCGCCGATAGTGAGTCGCAGCGTCTTGCCGTGCAAGCGCGCCTCGAATATGAAGGACTTCGTCCCGGCGGCCGTCACTCGCAGCCCGAGGCCGGGCGTCTTACCGTCCCAATGAATACTCTGCTGCTTACCTGTTTCGCATGCGAATTTCGCGACCCGGTCAGCTGTGAAGCTCTCTGCCTTTCGCATTCCTGTTCCTTTGAAGCGTGTCGTGTAGGCACTGTGTAGGCATTTTACGGGAATAATCTGAAATATCAAGGAGTGCTTAGAAATAAGAGAAAATCTGTAACGTATTGTTTCATAGCATTAAAAGATTGGCAATGGAGCGCACATCAACATGACGGAATACATTATTGTACGGGCTCATAACCCGAAGGTCGCAAGTTCAAATCTTGCCCCCGCAACCAACTTCTTCTTGTCCTTCGGTCGTCCCCTGGTTTCGAGTTCAGCCCTTGCGGATTGATCGGCAAGTTTTCGCAATGGAC
>JAJVIA010000100.1:24543-30469 GCA_022072245.1 Anaerolineae bacterium | reverse complement strand
CCGCCATTAATCTTTTTCCGCCCGCCCCACCTCCTCCCTCGTTTCCCCATAATTTCGTCTCATTCGCCCCACCAGTCCTTTCCGACAATCCGTTTTCCACCACACACTCCCCACCTCGCAACCTCACCCGTAAACCTCTTGGAGGGACGGTGAAAACCCTGCCCGTTATAATCATTTCAATCCTGTGCCAAGCTGGCATTATCATAACACGCGCGCAATCGAAAATCAATACCCACCCACGACTGGCGCATTATCCGCAAGACTCGGTGTTTGCGTCGCGTCGCGCGACGCGATAGCTATGCTTGCCGCAATACGCAAGTCTTGGCGCCACGCTCGACTTTGCCAACCCTAGAAAAGGGGCGCGCTTTACTCTCTTGACATTATAAAAGTGAAATGGCCCTCATTTGACGCGCAAATAAAAAAAGCGGACAACCGTTTGCGGTTCTCCGCTTGACTTTATTGCGTAGGGGGAGCGTTTCTATTTGTTTGCCGTCTGACTCGATCTTGCCGCTTCCAACTGCGCCTGCCGCGCGTAATCAATCGCTTCGCCCAACACGCGCGCGGCTTCTTGCGGACTGTGGAAACCGGTACTGTTTTCGCTAAAGACAAAATCCCATCGCAGTTGGGCTTTGCGAATCAAATCACGCGGATTCGCCAATTGCTCATCCGTCGCGCCCGCTTTTTGCGCGGCAACGATGGCGTCCATCGCCGCGCCCAACGCGCCTTCGGTGCGCCGCAAGAGACTCGCCGTCGTTTCTTGAATATCCACAATGCGCTGTTTGAGTTCCGCGTCATCCTGCTTGTGACACTGACCGCACGACGCGCGCACATTCGTCAACGGACTGCGAATCCAATGGTCGGACACTTTGATAGCGCCTTCGCGTTGATACGGCATGTGACAATCCGCGCACGATACGCCCGATTTATAATGCAAACCCGACGTGAACATTTCATATTCGGGATGCTGAATTTTTATCATCGGCGCGCCGGTCTCTTGATTGGCGAAATCTTTGAACCCGTACGCGGCGTAATGTTCATCTATCGCGTCAATCGTCGTGCCTTGACTCCAGGGGAACGTCAATCCTTTATCTTCGCCCTTGAAATAATATTCGACGTGACATTGCGCGCACACGAGCGTACGCATCTCTTGGCGCGTCGCCTTGGTCCAATCAACGCCCTGCTGCGTCAAAGCGTTCACGAGCGCGGGCCGCGTGAGGCGCAGCTCCATCGTTTTGGGGTCGTGACAATCGGCGCACGATGAACCGTAATGCAGCGCGCTTGAAATTTCTTTGTACGGGGCGCGATTAAAATTTTCCCAGCCCATCTGTTGAATGAGCTGCGGCGCTTCGGCGGCGTGACAATTCGCGCACGCGCCGGGCTGTTTTACCGCATCCTGACGCTTTGTCTCTTTTTGGTCGGTCAACGCGAAAAAGTGTCCGCGTTCTTCTTTATAGTCCACGCTAAAGGCATAGCCCGCCCACAAACGTTTCAAAATCGGATAACGTTCGAGTTTATCAAAGGGCTGACTGCCGCCGTACGCGGTCGGCGCATCGTCCTGCTGCGTTTTGAGCCAAGACGAATATTCGCGCGGATAATTTTTGCCCCACACGGCGGGGTCCAATTCCGTATCCGAAATTTCGACGACGTTCAACGGATACGCCAGCGCCTCATCTTTGCGCTGCTGGATATTCAACAACATAAAGGCAATGACGCCAATGACCAGCGCGCCCAAAATAAACGCGCCGCCGAGCCAAAGCATTTGGCGCCGCTTGAATTGAAGTGAATCATTCATGGATGGGGTCCTCGCGAGCTCTATTTGCCGTGTCCGACGCCGGCATGACAGGTCAGACAATCGGTAGGTTTATTGGCGTCGGCGTGCAAAATTTCAGAAACCATATCGCCGTGACACGCCAAACACGCGCCCTGCGTCACCTCACGATTCAATTCCGTAATGCGAATCGGTTCCACAAAATCGCCGAGCGTGAACGCCTTGCTGTGATTGAAACCGTTCAAACCCTTGACGGCGTATTTGGCGATGATAGAATCGTGCGGCGTATGACAATCGTTGCATGTGGCGACGGCGTGATGCGGCGAACGATTCCAGCCGTCGTATTGGTCGCGCATGATATGACAATTCGCGCACGCGGCGGGGTCGTCCACCAGATACGAATAGCCCTGCGCATAGACGAACGTAAAGCCCGACAAAAATAAAATCGCGCCCGCAAAAAACGCAATGACCAGCGCGACGCCCAAGCTCGGCAAGTACGGTTGAATTTTGCGCCCTGCGCGCGACAATGTATTCATAGCCCCACAAATCGTCCCACAGAGAATCGAGTCGCCCGAACGTCACGCGCCGCGTCCGCAAAATTTATGCCGCGCGCACGCGCGCGCCGAGCGTCCACAGCAACATAGCACAAGCGCTCTGCAATTTCCATCTTGCAATGTCCCAGAGATTCCATGATAATTGTCCTGTGCGCGAAAGGGGCAAATCACGGCTTGAGCATGTCACCTCAATCCAATTACATCTGTCCCTTGAAGCGAATTCTTTTTCGCGCTAGACTCGCTCGCAAGGATTCATCTTTCAGGCAAACGTTTACGTTCTCGAAACCTTGCGCGCGCGACCGCAAGCTTTCGAAAACGGGAAAGCGCCAAATTGGTTTGGCTTGATTGGGTGGGCTTTGCGTTTCACCTTGCGCCGCGAGCGCTGTTTTCAGCAATTATCCGCGTGCGAAGAATGTTTTGCCGATTTTTTACGCAGCGGCGAAATTCCCGCGCACGGTTGTCTGGACAATTTCATGGACGACGGCGCGCCCGAAATCATCGTCAAAATTATTTCGGGCGACCATGTGGGCGCGCTCGTGATTACGGAACGCAATCGGGACCGCATTATCTTTGACGGCTGGACCAAATTCGCGCGCCTGCGTCCACACCCCGCCAACCCGCCGCCCGCGCGCGACCAACAAACTTGCATCCATGACGAACCAAGACCGACGACCTGACGAGGCGCGTCTCGACCAGACGCTGCGACGCCTGCAATATATCCTGCCGCTTGGAATTGTGGCGGCAGTTTCCGTCTATGCATTCGTCTCGATGTTTTTTTTGCAAACGCGGCTGGACGCGTGGGCGCGTCTTGGCATCGAAATTCTGATTTTCGGCGGCTTGGGCGCGGGGATCGCTTGGTTCGCGCTGCGTCGAGTGCGCCAGGACTTGGCGGCGCAAAGAGAACGCGACCGCGCCGCGCGCGTCCAAGAACACATCCTCGCCGCCATCACGGCAAATTCCGGCGACGCCATCATCCTCTTGGACAATGACAATAAAATTCAATCGTGGAATCGCGGCGCGGAATTGCTGTTTGGCTATCACGCCGCCGAAATTGTGGGCAAAGATTTCGAAACATTCGTCCCGCCCGACCTGCAAGACGAATTGAGCTATCTTGACCGTCAATTGCAAGAGCAGGGCGTGGTGCGCGGCTGGATTACGCGCCGTCTGACGCGCGACGGAAATCAGCCGACGGTGGATTTGACGCGCACCTTGCTGCGCGACGACCAGAACCAAGTCATCGGCTCTTCCGCCATCTTGCGCGACATTACCGAACGCGAAGCGAACGCGCGACGCGTGCGCGAACTCAATCGGCAGCTCGAAACCCAAGTCGCGCAGCGCACGCGCGAACTCGCCGAGTCAAACAAAGAATTACGCAAACGCCAGCGCGAATTAGAAGACGCCAACGCCGAACTCCAAGAACTCGATACGCTCAAATCGGAATTTGTTTCGCTCGTGTCGCACGAACTGCGCGCGCCGCTGACCAACGTTTCGGGTTCGCTCGAACTGTTGCTCGCCGACACGGACAGCTTGACCGCGCATCAACGCGAACTGTTGACGTTGGCGAACGACCAATTGGCGCGCCTCGCGCGGCTCGTGCGCGGCATCTTGAACGTCTCGCGCATCGAAGCCGGACAAACGCTATTGCAAATGCAAGCGTTCGACATTACGGCATTGGTCGAGCGCATGTGCAGCCAGTGGCAATTTTGCGACCCCGACCATACCTATCGCGCGGACATTGTGGGCAACTTGCCGTCGGTGTGGGCGGACCGCGACCGCATCGAAGAGGTCTTGACGAATCTTTTGGAAAACGCGTTCAAATATTCGGACCCCGGCACGGAAATTCGCGTGCGCGCCGAAACGCGCGAAAATGAAATGTGGATTACGGTCAACGACCACGGCAAAGGCATTGACGCCCAAGACTTGCAGCGCATCTTTGATAAATTCTATCGCACCGAACGCGGCGACGCGCGCCAAACGTATGGGCATGGTTTGGGTTTGTATATCTCGATTAAATTGGTGGAAGCGATGGGCGGACGACTCTGGGCGGAAAGCGAACAAGGCGCCGAGACCACTTTTTACTTTGCCCTGCCGCTCGCGGGTCACGCCTCTATCGCAAGTTCAAGCGGCGCGGCGAATTAGAGTAAAATTTTTTTAACGCAAGACGCGACCCGAACTTTTTTAACCATAGCGCAAAGGATTGCGCGTCAGTTTAAAAACTTGGCGGGTCTGAATTTAGCCGGAGCAAGCATGGCAAAACAAAAAACCAAGACAACCGGCGGCGCGCCGCTGCCGACATGGGTTTTTCTCGTCGGCGCAATCGTATTGTTGACGCTCGCGGGCATCGGCATCTGGACGCTCTTGGCGCCGCAAACGCCAAGCGGCAGCGGACCCCAATTGCGCGTCAATCAAGAACGCATCGAATTGGGCAAACAGCCCTTTGACAAAATGGTGCGCGCCGAATTTATCGTCACGAATGTCGGCGACAGCGCCTTGACGCTCGACGCGTCCGCGCCGGTGCGCGCGCTGGAGGGCTGCTGACCGCCCCGCATGGTCGTCGGTTCGGCGACCTTACAGCCCGGGCAAAGCACGACAGTGGCAACCGAATTTACGATGCACGAAGGAATGGGCGGACCGCATTTGTTCCAAGTCACGCTGCGGACGAATGAACGCGTCGCGCCCGAGAAAAATTTATATATCGCATCCGATTGGGGAAATTGAAACGCCGCGCGCGTGAACATTACCGCGCCTTTGACGTACACGAAACGAGACGGCGAGGCAGTTTGATTCTGCGCGCCGTCCCGTTTTTTTTTCAAACCAAAAGTTATTGCGTCTGAACGTCGTAAGGCGACAAATCGGGCTGATTGTCCATCCCGAACGTTTCGCCGAACGCGTGCATCATATCCGGCGAAAATGTAAAGACATCGCCAAATTCTTGGCTCGGGTCAAACCCGGGCATCAACTGCGATGATTTCGGCGCGTTTTGCCGATTCCGCGATTGAAACCACAACGGACGCGTCAAATCAATCTTGTCCGGCGTCAATTGCGCTTTTAGCTGGTCCGCGCGCACTTGGGAAATCAAACCGTACGCCAGCGCTTGGTCAATCTGCGCGATGCGCGCGTCAATGATTGCTTGCTTGACCGTCGCTTCGTCCACATTTTGCGCTTTGGCAATGTCCGCGAGCGTCTTGCCTTGCGCCATCTGTTCAATCAACGCTTTGGCGTCCATTTTCAACGCTTTGGCAACCGCTTCGACCTGTTCCAAACCGCCCATCATGCCGCGCCCCTGCATCATGCCAAACCTTTTGCCGTTGCCCGGATGATTAAAGGGTCCAGAACCGCGGCCGGGCATCTGTCCATTATTTGGATTCTGTTTATTGCCCTTGCCCCACGCGCCGCGCGTCAAAGGAATCGGCGCAATGATGTTGTTGGACGTAATGCGTTTCTTGATCGCATCCGCCTGTTCTTGCGTGAGGCGTCCATCCTTGACCGCCGCGTCAATCATCCCTTGCCGCGTCTCGAGCGCTTTGGCTTTTAAATCCTCCACGCTGACGCCGAGTTTTGCCGCAAGCAGCCCCCAGAAATCATCGCCCACCGTCTGTTGCTG
>JAJVIA010000100.1:0-24443 GCA_022072245.1 Anaerolineae bacterium | reverse complement strand
TGTTGCGGCGCCGTTGAAGGCGCAGTGGTCGGCGACGCGATGGGCGTTGCCGTCGCCGCGCCTTGCGCGAACGCGACATTGTTGGCGGTCTGCTGCATCCCTTGCCACAACACAACGCCGAACGCCGCGACAATCAAAGCGATTCCAATTCCTAATCCGATAACACGTCCTTTGGTCATACCATCCTCCCTGAAAAATAATGGCGGAGCTGCCGCCGCGCCGCTGTCGGCGCGGCGTTTAATCTACACAATCCTCACACACCTCGAACGGCGCGGGCGCAATGTAATACTGTCCCTGCCCTACGACGACGCCGATAAATTTCGCGTCGAACCCGTTCGCTTCCGACGCGCCGACGACAAAGACGCGCTGGCCCGGGCGAAGCGCCTTGAGCGGAATGCGTCGGCGCGGTCCAAACTCGATGACGGTATCATTGCCCGCGCGCACCGTCCACACCCGACCGCTGCGCGAATCGCGCAACCGAATGATATTGCCTTCGATTTGGTCAATCGCGCCGTACGTGCCGCGGCGCGGCGCGTACGCATCCGGCGCGTTCATTTCTTGCGGACGCGTCAGCGCGGGCTGCCGCGCGCGCGCCACGACCATGCCCAAACCGAACGCGCCCGCGACCAACAAGCACATCAATACCGCCGCCAGCGCTTGGAGCGTCGAGACGCCCGCAAACCAATGCACAAAACGCTCACGCATTTTCAATCCTTCAAACGCGCTGCCACAGCGCGGCGCGCGTCCGAGCCGTTAACCGCGCCGCCAAAAACGCCGCCAAACCCAACGCGCTCGCGCTCAGCGCGACCATGAACCACGGAATCGCTTGCGCCAACGCGTCGAACGCTTGACGCGGATACAGCGTCACAATCGCGGGCTGCGCGGTATAGTCCGCCAACAAATCGAACGCGCCGCGCATGGACATGTCGAACGCCGTTTGGTACGCCAAGCCAATGCCCAGCGCCGCCGCCAGCGCCATCAACGCGCCCAACGCGCGCGCGTGCGCCGCCGCGCGCGGCGGCGGCAGCGTCGCAATAATGCGCGCGGCGAGATCGTTCGCCGGTTTCACGCGCGGCAGCGCGCGCAGCGCTTGCTCCAACCGTTCGTCGGTCGGCGTTTGTAATTCACGTTTCATTGTCCTGCTCCAACAATACGCGCAAGCGCGCTTTGGCGCGGCGCAAATGCGTTCGCACCGTATTCAACGGCATCTCTAACGCCGCAGCCATTTCATCGTACGACAATTCTTCGCTGTAACGCAGCGCCAAAACCGTGCGATACAACGGCGGCAGTTGCGCCCACTGCGCGCGCACGCGCGTACGCAATTCTTGGTCGCTCAAATTTTCAAACGGGTCGCCCGTCTCGTCCGCCAAAATTTCCGCTTGCTCATCCAAATCCAACCACTGCGCGTGCGTCTGCGCCGCCCAATCGCGGCACAAGTTCAGCGCGATTTTGGCGAGATACGGTTTGAGCGGACGCTGCGCGTCCAGACGCGGCAAGGCGCGCCACGCGCGTAAAAATGTCTCTTGCGAAATCTGTTCCGCGTCGGCGGCGTTATTGGTAAAACGAAAAGCGATATTGTACACCGCGCCGGTATAGCGTTTCACCAATTCCGCAAACGCATGAGGGTCGCCCGCCAAATGCTGCGTCACGAGCGCGGCGTCGGACAATTCAACGTTCGCGCTGGACAGGGCGAACGGCGGCGCCACATGCGCGCGCGCGATACTCGCTAAAATTTGGAGGGGCGAAACAATGGGCATTGCAAATGACATAGGGATTCACTTTATAACACGGCAGCGCGCTAGAAAAAGTTTCAGGCGGCAAGAATAATTTTTCTCGCCGCCTGAACAAAATAACGCCAAATTATGGGTTAAAGATTAAATCCAGGTGAATTGACGTGCGCTTTGCCTCGACCTTTACCCGCCGCGCGTCGCCGATTCTATTTAATCAAACCCGCCGCGCGCTGCGCCGCCGTCAATGTATTTTGCATCAACATCGCAATCGTCATGGGCCCCACGCCGCCGGGGACGGGCGTGATAAAACCGGCGACCGCTTGCGCGGAATCAAAATCCACATCGCCGACCAAACGTTTGCCCGATTTTTTTGTCGCGTCGGGAATTTCGTTAATGCCCACGTCAATCACCACCGCGCCCGGCTTGATCCAAGAACCTTGCACGAAACGCGTCTTGCCAATCGCGGCGACGACGATATCGGCTTGGCGCACCAAATCCGGTAAATCTCGCGTGCGCGAATGACAAATCGTAATGGTCGCGTTGCGATGCAGTAACAAGAACGCCATCGGCAAGCCGACGATATTGGAGCGTCCCAACACGACCGCGCGCGCGCCTTCGATTTGCGTGCCGGTGGATTCGATGAGACGCAAACAGCCGAGCGGCGTACACGGCACAAATAACGGCTCGCGGTTTTTCATCGAGAGCCGCCCCACGTTCAGCGGCGAAAAACCATCCACATCTTTTTCAATCGGAATCGCGCCGAGAATCGTTTCCGCGTCAAGATGTTCCGGCAGCGGCAATTGCACCAGAATCCCATGCACGTTGGAATCGCGCGCCAACGCTTGCACTTGGGTCAACAATTCATGCTGCGAAATATCGGCGGGCAAGGGCAGTCCATACGAATTCATGCCCAATTCGGCGCACGCTTTTTGTTTGGATGCCACATACGCTTTTGAATCGGGCCGTTCGCCGACCAAAACCGTCGCGAGGCCCGGCGTGACGCCGTATTCGCTTTTGAGATACGTCACATTTTCTTGAATTTTTTGTTTAAGGTCTGCGGCGACGGCTTTGCCGTCAATGAGTGTAGCTGTCATGTCGTTTCATTCCTATCGTCTGTGAAACGCGGGCGCCACTGCCCGCGCGAAATCAAGTTTCGCCGTAAATCCTTCGAGAGCCAAGGGTCAGTTGCCCCAAATTTGGAGGGATTTTTTCCGCGCCGCGCGCGGTCTTTTGATTGCATCCGCGCGCTTTTCGCGTTCCGCCGATCATTTCAATTTGTCAATACAATTTTCGGCGGACGTTTGCATCGTCTGCGCGGCGACATCGGCTTCGAGCGCGCCTTTCAAAACTCCGATTTGATTTGGACGAATCGCTTCCCAGAGACACGTCAAGACCAATGAATCCGGCGGCGCAATGCCTTGCAGCGCCTGGTCGCTCAAACCTTTGAGCAGCGGGTCGCCCGTAATGGCTGCGTCTTGCAGCGCCGCTTGCAGCGCCGGCAGACGGCGGAATTTTTTTGCCATGTCCACCTGAATCGGTTTGGAAACGAGCAGCTGGCTGAACGCTTGCGCGAGCGCCAATTTATCGCCTTCCGCGCCAGCCGGCAGCGCCAGATAAATGCCGCCGGTGTACGGCCGCGGAAAATCTTGCTTGCTCACTTGCGGCATCCGCGCCGCGCCCAAATCATTGCCAAATTTTGCCAGATACGTCGGCAGCGCTTCGTCGCCATTGATAATCATTGCCGCCCGTCCGTCCATAAACACCGCATCCGCAATCGCCAAATCCGCATCCGGCAGCGAAACTTTTTTATCCTGAAACGTTTTCAGCAACTTTAACGTCTCGGTCATGGCGCGCGTATCCAGCGTCGGCGTGCGTCCATCCTCCGCCAACGGGCTGCCCTCGAAACCGCCCAACCACGGCAATAACCAAAACGGATTGGTCGTATCGTACGCCAACGCATATTGCCCCAGCGTCTCTTTGGTCAATGTCGCGCCCAGCCGCGTCAAAGCGTCGGTATCTTTGGGCGGTTCCTTGAGCAACTTTTTGTTATAGTACATCACCAGATTGTTGCCCGTTTCAACCGGAACGCCGTACAGCGCGCCCTCGCGCGTCCCGCCCGCCAACGCCGGCGAAATAAATTGCGTCGTCGTAATAAAATCCACCGCCCGCAACAAATCGCTCCCCGCAAACTGTTGGATTTCCTCGTTCGTCGTCCACAATAAATCTACGCCGTCGCTCGCATCCGCAAAAGTATTTCGCACCGTTTGCGCCTCTTTGGGCAGCAAGTGAATCTCTGCCCCCGGATTCGCCGCCATGAACGCCGCCGCGAGATTTGCTAAATACGCATACACCGGACTCGCCGCATCCTCTTGGACCCACACCGTCAAATCGCCGGACGCTTCGACCGCTGGAACTGCCGCGCCGGTGGCGAGCGGCGGATAACATGCGCCCAACGCGCGCGCGCTCACGACGCCGCCCTGCACCAAAACCGCTTGAATCGAATCCAGCGCAATCGGCTGCACCGGAATCGCCACCTGAAACACTTCGCGGTCGTCCACCCGAATTGTCGTCGCGTCCAAGCCCGCCTGCTTGGGTTCGCGGCCGTTCGCCAACGCCAGCGCCAGCCGCGCCGCCGTTTCAGCCAACGCGCCGTCGTCGCGCGTCAAATCCAAATTTTGCGCGCCGCTGCAAATCAACGTGTAATTTTCCGCGTCCGCCCCCGCCCCCGCCACAAATACTTTGCCCGCAAGTTTTTGCGCGTCGAGCGCGGCAATCGCGCCGCGCGCCAGCGCGGAATTGTTCGCCAGAATCGCCTGCACGTTATTTTTCGCTTTGGTCAATTCTTCCGCCGTCGCCGCCAAGCCCTCTTGTTCCGACCATTCCACATTCGCGCGGTCGGCGATAATTTTCACCTGATTCTTTTGCTTTAACGGGTCGAGGACCTGAAAATAGCCGCGCGTGATTTCGGATGCCAACGTATCGCCCGCCGCGCCTTCGAGAAAAATAAAATTCCACGGCGTTTTGGTTTTTTGCGCGGTCAAATAATCCACCGCCGCCTGCGCTTGCAAACGTCCAATCTGCTGCAAGTCGTGCGACACATACGCGTCCAAATCGCGCGAGTTGATGAGACGGTCAAACGCAATCACTTGCGCGCCGACCTTGTGCGCCGCATCCACATAACCCGCCGCCGCATCCGGGTCCACCGGTTGAATCACCAACACCCGCGCGCCGTCCGCCAGCGCGGCTTGAACTTGGGCGCGCTGCGTGGCGGCGTCATTGTCCGCCGTTTCGATGCGCGCCGTGCCGGTGATATTGCGCGTCTGCTCGGTCAAAATCTGCTCGAACAATTCCTGACGCGGCGAGTCAATGGCGGACAGCAAAAAAGCGACGCAAACGGCGCTGCCGTCTTTGCACAAATCTTGATTCGCCGCGGTCGCGGCGCGCGTGGACGCGGGCGTCGCGCGCGGCGCGAGCGCCGTCGTCGTCGCCAACGGTTCGCGCGTGGCGGCTTGCGGCGTGTCGTTGGCGGGCAGAGCTGTCGGCGCAGGCGTGGGGCTTTCGCACGCGGCGACGCCGAGCAGGAGCAAAAAGCAAAAGCAGAGCGCGGTCACGCGCGTCGGAGCAAATAAATCATTCATCATGGTTCGAGTTGAAAAACATACGCCGCGCGCGGCGCGAGGCGGAGCGAAAAATTTTGCGCGGGCGCGGGCGCGAGCGTGTTTGCGGCGAGCAGGTCATGCAGCGTTATCGTATCCGAACCCAGCGCGCTCAAATCCAATGTCGCCGTTATCGCTTGGTCGCCGGCGTTCAAAACGACAAGGATTGTTTCGGCGTCTGTCACGCGCGCGTATGCGGCGAGCGCGGACAATTCGGCGGCGGGGATGCCGACAAACGGAATCGTCACAAATTCGCCATGCCGCAGCGCGTCATGTTGAGCGCGCAGCGCAAGCAGCGCGCGATAGCGTTCAAACAGAGAAGCGGTTTGATTCTGTTGTTCCGCGACAGAGATGCCGTCGTCGGGTTGATTAAAACCCGTTGCCGGGCGGTACCACGTCGTCATGCCCGCGCCGCTTTCGGACGCGTACCAATCCATCGGTTCGCGCACCGTTTTGTCGCCGTCGCTTTTATCGCCCGACATGCCGATTTCTTCGCCGTAATACAACATTGGCGTCGCGGGCAGCGTCAGCAAAAGCGTCGCCGCAAGTTTCGCGCGCTCTATGATATGGCGTTCGCACTCGACAGCCGACAATTGGCAAGCTGTCTTGACTTGGGACATGACGCGCAGCGTATCGTGATTGTTGAGAAAACGCACGGACTGGGCGCCGGGCGGATACAAACGCGTTTCCGCGCGCAGCGTAGATTCAAACGCGTTCAAGCCGCGCTGCGCCAACAGCGCGCTAGCGCCCGCGCGGTCGTGCGAACCCATCACGTCGTAATAGACGGGAAAATCAAAGGTCGCGTCAAATTGATTGTCATAGTACGGTTTGATTTTCAAACCGCTGTCCCACACTTCGCCCAAAAGCAGCGCGTCCGCATTTATGCTTTTGATTTCTTGACGGAACGCCTTCCAAAAATCGTGTGATACGCCCAACGCGTAATCGAGCCGATAGCCGTCAATGCCCGCCGTATTCATCCAATACTTGGCATTCTCGAGCAGATACGCGCGCACTTCGGGATTGTCCTGATTCCATTTCGGCATGTTGGTCGCGCTGCCAAAGTGTTCGTATTTGGTATGCGCGTCGTCGAGCCAGCGATACCAAGCCGCGTATTTGGAATTCGGATTGCCGTACGCGTCCTTGAAAAACGGATGTTGGTCGGACGAATGACCCGCGACAAAATCCAAAATGATTTTGATATCGCGTTGGTGCGCCTCGTTCACCAAATCAATCAAATCTTGTTCGACGCCAAATTCGGGATTGATTTTGTAATAATCGGTAACGTCGTAGCCGTGATAACTGGGCGAGGCAAAAATCGGCGTGAGCCAAATCGCGCCGACGCCCAAGTCTTGCAAATAATCCAATTTTTGCGCGATGCCTTGCAAATCGCCGATGCCGTCGCCATCGGCATCATAAAAACTGCGCGGAAAAATTTCATACAAGACGACGTCGTCGAACCACGCGGGCGTTTGAATGGCTGGTTTGGCAAACGTGGGCGAAGGCGCGCGCGTCGGACGCGACGCGGTCGGCGAAATTGTTGCCGCTGTATCAAGAACGGAGGTTGCCGGGGCGAGGGTTGCAGTTGGAACAACAATCGTGTTTTGCGCGGGGGCGCTGCAAGCGGAAAAAACGACAAGCAGTAAAACAAAAACCTTTTTGAACGGCACAGCGTTGATTATAGTTTCATTGCCGCGAAAACAAAAAACTCGGTTGCACGGCAACCGAGTTTTTTGTTTCAACCTCATCCCTTGACGCCGCCGACGGTGAGGCCGCCGACAATATATTTTTGCAGCGCGAAAAAGACAATGAGGATGGGAATCGAAACGACAATGCTCATGGCGGCGAATTGCGACCACGGCGTATTGGACGCGTATTGACCTTGCATCCCGTACAGCGTCATCGAGAGCGTGAACCATTGCGGGTCGGAAATAAATTGCCACGACAACACAAATTCGGTCCACCCCGCCATAAAGCCAAACAGCGCCGTGACCGCCAAACCCGGCAGCGCGAGCGGCAGCATAATTCGCACAAAGGTTTGATTCAGCGATGCGCCGTCAATGAGCGCGGCTTCTTCGAGGTCTTTGGGAATCGTGTCAATAAAACCTTTCATGTTCCAAATGGCAAACGGCAGCGCGCCCGCAATCATCGCCACGCCGACGCCAAAAATCGAATTCCGCAGTTGGGGCCCCAAGACAATGTTGAGCATGACAAACAACGCCGCAACCGTCGCCACGCTCGGCAGCATCAAAACGAGAATAAAGCCGAGCATTCCCGCTTCGCGGCCGCGAAAACGAAAGCGCGAAAAAGCATACGCCGCCGTTGTGCCAATCAGCACCGTCAAAGCCGAAACGCCGACCGCAAGGAGCGCGCTGTTGCGGAGCAGCGTCGGAAACGTGACCGGGTTGGGCGTCGGTTTTTCAAAAATTTTTTGGAACGCCTGAAACGATGCGCCGGCGGGAATGAGCGAGGAAGGGCGCGCGACATCGCGCGGGTCGAGCGCCATGGAAATAATCCACAAAACGGGAAAAAGCACGATGGCGAGAATGAAAAGCGCAATGACTTGGGAAATAATTTGACGTCGGCGGGTCATGTCTATTCACTCCTTAATCGGCAGCCGATTCTGTCGCGCGCGAGACGCGGTTGGTAATGAGCGTAATCGTCGCCAGCACGGCGAAAACGATATACGCAAAAGCGGCGGCATAACCATAGGGGCGCACATTGCCCACGCCGGGGATATTAATCGTCACTTCATTGACCAGACGATACGCTTGTGTAACCAAAATTTCCGTTTGGTGCAGCGGGCCCCCGCCCGAGATAAAGTAAATGACGCTGAATTGATTGAACGTCATGGTCATGCCAATAATAATGGCGGGAATCATCGCGGGCCGAATCAGCGGCACCGTGACGTTCCAGAACGCTTGCCAACCGGTCGCGCCGTCAATTTCCGCCGCCTCGTACATTTCTTTGGGAATGCTTTGCAGCGCGCCCGTCGCCACAGCCATCATAAAGGGCCAGCCGAGCCAGATATTGGCAATGAGAACGGCAAAGAACGAAAGCGGCAAGAGACTGCCCAAACTCACGGTAAGCGTCGCGCCCGCCGTCGGATTACCGCCCAGCCCGGCAAACAGATTCAAAAGCGGCGTGAGCAGGAAAAAGAAAAAGATTTCGAGCGCGAGCGCCCAGAGGATTGTAAAGACGAGCCAACGCTCGCGCACCCAGCGCAAAAAATAGGGCGCGATAAACAAAAGTAAAAAGAGAAACAGAAAAAAGAATGGATCGGTCCACGCGGGAACTTGGATGACGGGCGGCAGCCACGCCAAAGGCGGCTCCACTTGCAACAGCCAACGCGTGCCGCCCTGCAAACCCAGCGCGCGAAACAATTGATTGATGGCGCCCGATTGGTCGTCGAACATATTGCGCCAAATCATCGCCGAGACCAGCGCGGGCATTGCCCAGGGAATGATATAGAGCGAACGATAAAAGCGTTTGAGCTTGAACCCTTCTTGATTGAGCAGCACCGCAACGCCGACGCCGATGGCGACATGAAACACCAAATTGACGACCGTCCACACGAGGTTGAACGTCAAAATGCGCCAAAAATCAAAACCGCTCAACACTTGGGCGAGGCCCCCAAAGAGGATGTTGGCATAATTCGCCAACCCGACCAATTCGGGCGAATTGTACGCCGTGTTGCCGGTAAAGGCGCCAACCATCTGGAGCAATAAATTGTCAGTGCGGAGATTGCGATTGCTATAGTTGGTAAAGGACATCCACAGCTGATAAAGGAGGGGCCAAAACGTAATGAGCGCCATGACGATGGCGGCAGGAAGAATGTACAAATATGCCGTGCGCGCCATGCGCGCCTCGCGCGCTTGGGCGTGCTTGTTCGTCTTGGCGCCCGCGCGTTCGCGTGTCAACTCTGACGTCGCCATAATTCACTCCACCGGGGAAAATATACAAAGGGAGATGAGCCAGTGGCTCATCTCCCGACCGTAGCGTAAGAAATTACTTTTTGTTCGCTTGATTGATGGTCTCGCACGCGGCTTTGGCGGCGTCTTGGGGCGTCGCTTGGCCTTCCAACACTTTGGTAATCATGTCGGCGCCCGGCGTCCACACCGCGCCCATTTCCGGTTCGTTCGGGAAATAGGTCGCGCTCTGGGTCTGTTCCAAAAAGCCCTTCAAGACCGGATTATCCAGCGGAGTCTTGGGATTGGAAGGAATGTGTCCCACTTTGACAAAAATCGCCTGCGTATCGGGCTGCGACAAAAAGTTCAAGAACTTGATCGCGGCGGTTTTGGAAGCGTCTTTGGAATTGGCGCTCACGAAAAAGTTCTTGGTGCCGAGGAACGGCGCAAAGGTCGAGCCGTCCGGAACCATCATGATTGGCGCGGCGACTGCCACTTTGCCTTCGCCTAATGCCTTTTCATAATCGCCGGTCGCCCAGGGACCATTAAAGACCATGCCGATATTGCCATCTTTGAACGCGGCATCCAATTTACCGCCGTCCGCATCGGCAATCACATTTTTGGCGCCTTTGGCGGTCTTGAGCCATTCGAGCGCTTTGACCGTGCCATCGCCCTGGTCAAGGATGCACTTTTGTTGGTCGTCAAAAATTTTGCCGCCATAACCCGAAATAATGCCCATGCTGTGATAGAAACCGGTGTTCACGCCCAAACCGACTTCTTCCGCCAACTTGAGCAGCTCGGTCGAATCTTTGGGCAGATTCTTTACCTTGTCGGTATTGTACCAGAGCGCCACCGCTTCGGTGGATTCGGGGAACGCCCAAGTTTTGCCTTGGAATTTATTGGCGTCCACTGCCGCTTTGTTGAGATTGTTCAAACCTGCATCCGCCGCCATGTCGTCGAGCGGCGCAATCAAATCCGCTTGGGCGAGTTCGCCAATCCAGTCTTTGGGTCCAACGAGCAAATCGGGTCCGCCGCCGGTTGACGCTTCGGTCGTGAATTTATTTTTGAGTTGGTCAAAGGGCACGGCGAGCAATTCTACCGTCGTACCGGGATTCGCCGCTTCAAACTTTTTGACGGCTTCAGCCAGCGCGTCCGCTTCGGCGCCGGTTTGACCGTGCCAAAGTTTGAGCGCGGCGGCGGCGGCGGGGGGTTGAGTCGGCTGCGCCGGAACGGCGGTTGGTTGTGCGGCGGGCGCTTGCGTTGGGGGCGCCTGTGTGGGGGCGGCGGTCGGCGTCGCGCACGCCGCGATAACGAGCGTCAGGGCAAGCAGTAACATGCCCAACGCCAAAAACTTTTTGGACTGCATAATTCTTCTCCTCCAGAGAAATTTGAAATTTGAGTTGTTCACTCGGCTTGTCAGATGCCGAGCGCGGTCATTTGGTTACATTTCAATCGTGCGAGCTGCCACCTCCTTGAGCGGGCGGTGCGATTCAAAAAATGAAATACCCCGCGTAACCAATTCGATAATAAGACGGAATGGCGCGCGGGGTATATGCAATTATAGAACGGTACAACACAACTGCATCTCTAAATCAAGGTCGGGTTAGCGAAACCCGTCGTTCAAAACGGCAAATCTTCTTCGCCCATGGAACCACTGTCGCCGGCAATCGAACTGACGCTTGCCATGCCGCCGCCGCCATTATCGCTGGCTTCGCCTTTGGCGGACAAAAAGCGCACAGTCGTGGCGCGCACTTCGAACGACGCGCCGTATGTTCCATCTTTACGCTGATACACGCGCGGGCCGCCCGATTTTTCATCTACCGCCAGCGTCCCTTCAATCAAAACTTTTTTGCCTTTGGAAAGGTATTGATTGCAGGTTTCGGCTTGTTTCCCAAAAACGGAAACGCGCCACCACGCGGTTTCTTCCTTTAACTGGCCTGCCGCATCCGTCCATTTACTGCTCGTGGCGACGGACAATTGCGTAACGGCGGTGCCGTTGGGAGTGTAGCGCATCTCGGGGTCGCGCCCTAAATTCCCAACGAGAATCAATCTCTGATACATACATACCTCCTGTGGCGGTCCTTGCCGCAACTCGATTGGGTAAAATTTAACGACTCAATTATAGCATGTGAAACATCCGTGTCAAAACGCGCCGCGCGCGTGCGCGCCGCGCAAGCCATGATTTTTTTGGCAAACCTCTATCCTCGTGTACAATGAATTTCGCGCCTGTTCGCAGCGCGCGCAATTTTCAAATAACTTTAGGAAAACGGGATTGAATCTTTTTCATCGCAAGACCGCCGCGCCGCGGCTGGATGCCGCTGTGGTCGCGCTCGAAATGCTACCCACGCTCAAAAGCGGTTACGACCCCGCCGCGCTCTATATCATTCCGCGCGTACAAACCCAGACCGGCGAAATCCTCCATCTCGATAATGCCGCGCGCCATCATACGCGGCTCTGGCTCACCGGCGCGCCGGGGCTGGGCAAATCGTCCGCGCTGCAATTCATTGCCGCGCACGCCGGACACGGCGCCGCGCGCTATACGTTCGCCGACGACGACCTGCAAAAATTATCTGCGCCAGCTCGCCACGACGGCTGGATTCTGCTCGACGATGCGACGGACGCCGCGCACGGCGCGCAGCTCGCCGCGCTCGCGCAAAAATTTCCCGCCGCCAAATTCTGCGCCACCGCAGCGGACGCGCAACACGCGCCCGCAGATTTTACGGTACTGGAACTCGTCCCCTTTCACGAACGCGAAATCGTTTCCTTTGCCGAAGCATGGATTCCGCTGCCTGCGCGCGGCGCGCGCGATTCAAAACTAAATCGCGCCGCCCAAGATTTTTTTGTTTCGGTCCAAGCCAACCCCGGCGCGCGCGAGCTCGCCGTCACGCCCTTGTATCTTTTTATGTTGATGCAAGTGTACGACCCCGCCGTCGCGCGCCAGACGCCAACGTCGAACGCGCCCCAAGTCGCCGTGCCGGTTGTCGGCGGCGGCGCCGCGACGCCATTTGATGTGCCGCAGCGTAATGTCGTTGCCGCATTGCCCGCGCGCCGCGCCGCATTGTTTGACGCGTACGTCAACGCCCAACTCGCCCGCGCGAGCGACCCCGAATTTGCCGCGCGCGCCGTCGAAGGCATCGCGCTCTCGGCGCAACGCGGGCAAACGATGCAGGACGACCATTTGCCGCGCGGCAACGATTTTCTCGTCAAACGCGCAAACGGCCGCATCGAATTTCGGCACGCGCTGCTCCAAGCTTTTCTCGCCGCGCGCGCGCTGCGCCGCAATCCCGATTTTGAACCCATGCGCGAACGTTTGACCGACCCGCACTGGCGCGAGGTCGCTTTGTTTTACGCGGGTCTCGGCGGCGCGGAACCGGTTGCGTCGTTCGCGTTGGCGCAAAACGATTTGTATTTCGCCGCCGCCGCGCTCGCCGACGCGCCCGAACCGCCGCCCGTCCTGTTGGAGCAAACCGTCAAAGCGTTGGTCGCGCGCGCGTGGGACGACAACGACGAAACCGCCATGACCGCGCTCGGAAAATTACGCAGCAATCAAGCCAGCGATTTTTTTGCCGCGAAACTGCGCGACAAAAACGCCGAGACGCGTTTGCGCGCCGCGTACATTCTCGGCAAACTGCACACCGACCGCGCGCTCGAATATCTCTTGCCGCAATTGCGCGATCCGAGCGCCGAGGTGCGCGTGCAGGTCATTGCCTCGCTCGGACAATCGCGCAGCGAGCGCGTCATCGAGCCGCTGCTCGTCGCCCTGCGCGGCGACCCGCGCGTCGCGTCGAGCGATACGCAATTGAAAATCGCGGCGGCGCGCGCATTGGGCGAATACGGCGCCGATAAAGCCGCGCCCGCGCTGCTCGTGGATATGCAGGTGAACGAAGGCGAACTGCAAACGGAAGCGATTCGCGCGCTGCAAAAAATCCGCAGCCCCTTTGCGCTCAAACCGCTCGAAACAATCGCCGCCACCGACAAGCGCGAACCCGCGCGCCAAGCCGCCGAACGCGTGTTGCTGGACATGGCAGGGCAATAAACATTTTCGATTTTCGATTTTCGATTTTCGATTGACCGGCGCCTTATAAATCGAAAATCGAAATTCATAATTCAAATTGGCAATCGCATCGAGTTTGTGGAACCAATTGAAAGTAGCGCGTAGTAGGTAGTAAGGATAACCCGCGACTTGGCATTTACTCCCTGCTCCTTACTATTTGCTACATGCCACCTACTATGACTGTCGCCACGCCCGCTTGGGTCAAGGACGCCATCTTTTATCAAATCTTTCCCGACCGTTTTGCCAAGAGCGCGACGCTCCAAGCGTACAAACCGCATCATCTCGAAACATGGGACGCGCCGCCGACCGCGCACGGCTTCAAAGGCGGCGATTTAATCGGCGTCGTCGAGCGCCTCGACCATCTCGTCGCGCTCGGCGTCAACGCCATTTATTTTTGTCCCATCTTTCAATCCACCGCGAATCATCGCTATCACACGCACGATTATTTTCACGTGGACCCGATTCTCGGCGGCGATGCCGCGTTCAAAACTTTATTGGCGGCGGCGCACGCGCGCGGCGTGCGCGTGATTCTCGACGGCGTATTCAATCACGCCTCGCGCGGTTTTTATTATTTCAATCACACGCTCGAAAACGGCAAAGAATCGCCGTACCTCGACTGGTTCACGTTCACCAAATTTCCGCTGCACGCCTACGACGACGGGCAACAAGGTTACGCGGCGTGGTGGAATCTTAAAGCGCTGCCCAAACTCAATACCTACAATCCGCAAGTGCGCGCATACATCATGCGCGTCGCCGAATATTGGATTGAACAAGGGATTGACGGCTGGCGGCTCGACGTGCCGGAAGACATTGACGACGATTCATTCTGGCAAGAATTTCGCGCGCGCGTCAAGGCAAAAAATCCCGACGCCTATATCGTCGGCGAAATTTGGCATCGCGCCGACCGTTGGCTGCAAGGCGACCAATTCGACGCGGTGATGAATTATCAATTTACGCGCGCCGCGCTTTCGTTTTGCATCGGCAAAAAACACGCCGCGCCCGATTTATTGAGCGACAGTTACGGACACGTCGTCAATGCCGACGCGCCCGCGTTCGCCGAAATGCTCGAACAAGTGCAGCAGTGGTATCCGTCCGCCATTACGTACGCGCAAATGAATCTGCTCGACAGTCACGACACGGCGCGCTTTTTATCCATCGCCCAAAATGACAAAACCGCGTTACAACTTGCGTGGCTCGCCCTCTTTACATATCCCGGCGCGCCGACGCTTTATTACGGCGATGAAGTCGGCATGACAGGCGGCCGCGACCCCGATTGTCGGCGCGGCATGGTGTGGGACCAAAGTAAATGGGCTTTGGATTTGTTCGCTCTGGCAAAACAATATATCGCGCTGCGTAAAAAATTTCTCGCGCTCCGCCGCCCCGGCGTGTACACGCGTTTGTACGCGCGCGACATGGTTTATATTTTCGCGCGCCAGTATCAAGCCGAAACCGTCATCGTCGCGCTCAACGCGGGACAGACGGCGCTGACGTTGGATTTGGACGTCGGCGCGATTTTGAACGACGGCGCGGCGGTCCAGCAAGAATGGAGCGCGCAGACCGCCACAGTTTCGCAGGGTCACATGCCTATTCACGTCGCGGCGCGCGCCGGCGCCGTGTGGAGCGCGCGCCAAACTTGACACTGCCGCGCCAAATTCGCGTTTTGTTTTTTATGCCCTGCCCCTCCTGTCCATTTCCAACGCCAATAAATTTCAATTGAAACATGTCGTTCAAATTTTTGTTTCTTGTCTGTTTTCTTTTTCTCGGCGCGTGCGCCACGCCAACGCCACCGCGCGCGGTTTCGGTGCGCGTCCTCGCGGTGGAAAATTTTCTCGCCGACCTCGCGCAAAATGTCGCGGGCGAACGCGCGCGCATCGAGCCCTTGATGCCGTTCGGCGTTGACCCTCACAGTTTCGAGCCGACGCCGCAAGACGTAAAAAAGATTGCCGACAGCGACGTGTTGATTGTGAATGGCGCGGGCTTGGAGGAATTTCTCGACAAACTATTGCGTAACGCCGACAGTCGCGCGGTTCTTGTCACCGCCAGCCAGGGTTTGGTTCCGCGCACCTTCAAGCCCGACGAACCGCACGCCGCCGACAATCCATCCGACCCGCATTTTTGGCTCGACCCGACTCTGGCGATTCAGTACGTCAAAAACATTCGCGATGGTTTGACGCGCGCAGACCCGGCGGGCGCGGCGACCTATCAAACCAATGCCGACGCGTACATTGCAAAATTGAACGCGCTGGACGAAAAAATCAAACAAACCGTCAGCGCGCTACCGCCGGAAAAACGCAAACTCGTCACCGACCACGATACGCTCGGTTATTACGCCGACCGTTACGGGTTTGAAATTGTCGGCGCGCTCACGCCAAGTTTCAGCAGCGCGGAATCCGGCAGCGCCAAACAGCTCGCGGCGCTGGTTGACCAAATTCGCGCGAACGACGTCAAGGCGATTTTTTTGGAGCAAGGCGTCAATCCGCAGTTGGCGGAACAAATCGGACGCGAGACCGGCGCGCGCATTGTGACCGGTTTGTACACGCACTCGCTCAGCGACGCGACAGGACCCGCGCCGACGTACTTGCGGATGATGGAATACGATACCCAATTGATTGTGGACGCGCTGCGCCAATAGCCGCGCGCGCATCCGAAAACAAAAAACTTATGGCTGTGCGTTCTCCCGCCCATTTACAAGTGAACGACGTCAGCGTGACGTATCATCACGCCGCGCGCCCCGCGCTAGAGCATGTAACCTTTGGCGTGCCGGAAGGGATGCGCGTCGCGGTCGTGGGTCCGAACGGCGCGGGCAAATCCACTTTGTTCAAAGCGTTGGTCGGTCTCTTGCCCATTCAACGCGGCGAGATTTTGATACACGGCGTCGCGTTTGGCGCGCATCGAGAATGTGTGGCGTATGTGCCGCAGCGCGAACAGGTGGACTGGCGTTTTCCGGTCAATGTGCAGGATGTGGTAATGATGGGTCGTTACGGCGCGCTCGGCTGGTTCAAACGGCCGGGCAAGCATGACCGCGCCATCGTCGCGCGTTGTTTAGAGCAGATGGGCATTGCCCCGCTCGCCGCGCGTTCGATTGACGAATTGTCGGGCGGTCAACAGCAGCGCGTTTTTCTCGCGCGCGCCTTGGCGCAAGAGCCGCACATTTTATTGATGGATGAACCGTTCACCGGCGTAGATACGACGACGCAAGCGGCGACGCTGACGTTATTGGATGAATTGAAAACGCAGCGCGTGACGCTGATTGTTTCGACGCACGATTTGAATTTGGCGGCAACGCATTTCGACCGCGTACTGCTGCTGAATCATCGCGTGATTGCCTATGGCGCGCCGCCGCAAACTTTGACGAGCGAAAATTTATTGCGCGCGTTCGGCGCGCGCGCCGTCCTGATTGAAAACAAAATAGTGGTGGACGAATGTTGTCCGCCCGAAGAGCAAAGAGCCGAGTCCGAATCCGAATAAAAAATCGCAAGCCGTCCGCCCGTCCGGATTCATTGCGGCGTAATCCTGATGAACGTTTTGACCGAACCACTCTTGTACGGTTTTATGCAGCGCGGCATGTTGGCGGCTGTAATGGTCGGCATCTTGTGCGCCGTCGTCGGCTGTTATGTCGTCCTGCGCGGCATGGCGTATCTCGGCGACGCGATGGCGCACGCGATTTTGCCGGGCATTGCCATCGCGTATTTGCTCAAAGGCGAAATTCTCGTCGGCGCGTTGGCGGCGGGCATCGTGGTCGCGCTCGGCATCGGTTTCCTGACGCGACGCGGCACAATCAAAGAAGATACCGCCATCGGAATTTTATTCGCCGCCACGCTTTCGCTCGGCGTCGCGCTCATCAGTACCATCAAAACGTACGCGCTCGACCTGACGCACATTTTATTTGGCAATGTGTTGGGCGTAAGCGAAACGGACTTGGCGGTCATTGCGCTGTTGAGCGCGGGCGTCTTGCTCGTCATCATTTTGCTGTACAAAGAATTATTGGTCGTTTCGTTTGACGCCGTCCTGGCAGCCACGCTGCGCTTGCCGACTGAATTATTGAAACATCTCTTGCTCATTTTGATTGCCATCGTCGTCGTGGTTTCGCTGCAAACCGTCGGCGTCGGTCTGGTCGCAGCCATGTTGGTCACGCCCGCCGCCACCGCGTATTTGTTGACGCGGCGTCTGCCGTCCATGATGTTGGTCGCGGCGCTGTTGGGCGCGGCGGCGTCCGTCGTCGGCTTGTACCTTTCTTATTATTTGAATATCGTATCGGGCGCCGCCATCGTCTTGACCGCCACCGCTTTCTTTTTCCTCGCGTATCTGTTTGCGCCCGCGCGCGGCATCGTGTGGCATTTGCGCGCGCGCCGCAAACACGCCGCGCGCGCGTCTGACGTAGCCGTCCCGTCCGAATGAAAATTCTCTATGTCGCGCTCAAAGAGACGCTGCCCGGTTCGCACGGCGGCGCGGTGCATGTGACCGAAGTCGCGCAGCAATTGACGCGCCGCGGGCATCAACTCGTCGTCGTCGTCCAGCGGCGCGCGGGACAACCCGCCCGCGAAACGCGCGACGGTTATACAATCGTCCGCCTCGCCGCGCGTTCCAATTTTTTACTGTTTCGACTCCAAGCGCCCACGCGCGCGCTGATTGACGAATTTCATCCCGACGTGGTGATGGAACGCTATTACAATTTTTCCGGCGCGGGCGTACACGCGGCGGCGCGCGCAGAAATTCCTTCCCTGCTCGAAGTGAACGCGCCAATGCTGGACCCGCCCGGCACAAAAAAACACCGCGCCGATTTGTTGTTGTTGGGGCAAATGACGCGCATGGCGCGCGCGCAAGCGGAATTGGCAAAACGCATCGTGACGCCGCTCGCCGCGACGGCGCCGTTTTCCGCGCTGCGCGCCAAAGTGCGCGAAATTCCGTGGGGCGCGAATGTAGAAATGTTCGACCGCACGCGTTTGGACCCGGCGCAGCTTGAAGCGTTGCGTTTGGAACTGAATCCCGAAAACAAACGCGTGGTCGCGTTTCTCGGTTCGTTTCGCCCATGGCACGGCGTGCGCGAATTTGCGACGGTCGCGGAAACGATTGCGCGCGCGCGCGACGACATTTTATTTTTGATGCTTGGCGCGGGGCCCTTGTTACAAGAAACGCGCGCGCGCGTGGCGCGCGCAAATTTGCAGACCAAAATTATCCTGCCCGGCGCGACGCCGTATCCGCGCGTGCCTTATTATCTCGCGCTGGCGACAATGGGCGTCGCGCCATTCAATCCGGCGGCGCATCCGCCGCTGCGCGTCGGGTTTTATTGGTCGCCGCTCAAAGTGCATGAATATATGGCAATGCATTTACCCGTCGTCACCATCAACGTCGCGGGCTTGAATCAAATCGCGCGTCACGAACAAGAAGGTTTGCTCTATCCCGAAAACGATTTGACGGCGCTGCGCGCGGCGATTTTGCGTCTGGCGGACGACGCGGCATTGGCAGAGCGTTTGGGCGCCGCGGGACGCGCGCGGGTGGTCGAACATTTCTCGTGGCAGCGCCATGCGGAATTGCTGGAAAAAGTTTTGCGCGAGTGTATGGCGTAATGCGTCGTCATCATTGGATTCTCCTTTTACTTGTTCTCGTCGCGTTCGCGCTGCGGCTCGCGTATTGGGAACGCTCGGCGTCGTTCGGCAGTTATGAATTGTCGTACGACGACGACGAGTATTTCAAAGCGGGCATCTTGTTTGCGCGCGGCGAATTTTTGCGCGACCCGTATCCGCTGCGCTACACGCGCAGCCCCGGCTATCCCCTGACCTTTGCGCCGCTGCTCGCCGCATTTGGGCCCCGCCTCGAAATTATTTTGGCGTTTCAGGTGTGCGTCAGCGTTTTATCCGTCGCGCTGACATATCTGGTCGCGCGGCGCGCGTTCGGCATCCATGCGGGATTGTGGGCGGCGGGATTGATGGCAATCGCCCCCAATTATGCGTCTCTCGCCGGTTCATTCTTGTTGACCGAAACGCTGTTTGCGTTCGGCGCGCTGTTGTTTATTTATTTGTTTTGGCGTTGGACGGATGAAGGGATGCGTTGGGGGCAAGCATTGGCGGTTGGCGCGCTGGCGGGCTACATGGCGCTGATACGCGGGCAAGCGTTGTATTTTTTCATCCTCGCCGCGTTGTGGTACGCGTACGAAATGTGGCGGCGCAAAACCTTGACGTGGAAAAAAATCGCGCCGCTGTGCCTCGCGTGTCTCGGCGTCGCGTTCGTCATTGCGCCGTGGACGTGGCGCAACGCGTTGGCGTATCAGCGTTTTATTTTGTTGGACACCAATAGCGGTTGGACGGTGTGGCGCGACCATCGCACGCCGGGCGATGATTTTTGGGAAACGCTGCCGCGCATCGCCAATCCAGCCGACCGCGCGAATTATGCCGTAACGCGCGGCGTGCAAAATATCTTGGCGAATCCGGCGCAACAAATTTTTGTCCAAGGCGCGGCGAACCTGTTGGCGCTGCCGCATTTGGAATTGGATTCGTTCGCGCGCGGCGGCGGCTATTTGAGCGATGTCATCGCCGATGCGCCGACGCTGTGGCTCGCGCTGGTCAATGATTTATTTTTTATCGGCGTTTTGATTTTTGCCCTCGCGGGCTTTTTGCTCCATCTCAAACGGCTGCCGGGGCTGCTCGTCTTGTGGCTGGCGCTGAATCTGGTAATGTTTTTTTTCTTTCACACGCAGAGCCGTTTTCGCGCGCACTATTTATTCGCGCTCATTATTTTTGCGGGCGCGGCGTTGGCGCACGGCTCTGCCTTGTGGAAAAATTTAGCGCCGCGCGCGCGGTGGGCGTGGGTCGGCGCGAGCGCCGTCATTTTGGCGCTCGCGTATTCGCCGCTTTTATTTCCTCTGTTCCAAAGCGAATTTTATTTGGCGCAAGCGCAGGGCAAAGATATTGCCGTCGCGCAAAATGCGGTGAACGCGTTTCCGCAGTATGCGGCGGCGCGCGATGCGTTGGGCGACGCGTATCGCCGCGCGGGCGCGTTTGACAATGCGCTGGCGGCGTACGACGCGGCGCTGCAAATCAATCCGTTTGAAATGCAAGCGCGACTCGGCCGCATGGATATTTTTCGGCAACAGGGCGCTGCGGAAAATTTAGCGCGCGAAGCGCGCGCCGCCGGCGTAGAAATGGGCGATGTGGAATTGCCCGCGCCGCTGTGGTGGGCGTTTGACCCCGCGCCGACGCGCTTGATCGAGCTCGGCGACAGCGCCAACAGTTTCGGTTACATTTTGAATTTTCACGCGCCGCAGTTGGACGGCGCGGAACCGATGCGCTTTACGACGGATCGTTCGTTTCTAAAATTTCCGGGCATCAAGGGCTGGGAACCCAAAACATTGGTGTTGTACGCGCGCGCGGTTCCCATTCCCAACCAACCGCTGCCGGAAGTGAGCGTGCGCTTGAACGGACGCGAAACCGCGCGGTTTCCCTTGACCGCCGTTTGGCAAGACCACGAAATTCCGCTGGACGATTCCATCCGCGCGGACGATACGCTCATCGTCGAATTGCGCGCGCCGACCTTTCGTCCGAGCGATGCATTGGCAGGTTCGACCGATACGCGCGATTTAGGTTTCATGTTGGGATACGCGGAACTGCGGTGAGTGGGTGACACGGTGAAAGGGTGATTGGGGGTTTTGATTTACCGAACGCGCGCTGTAATCTGAAATCTGAAATGATAGATAACGAACGACAACAACAAGCCAAAGAATATGCGCGCCGCAAACATCGGCTTTTGGCGCTGGATTTGATTTTGACGGCGGCGGCGCTCGGCTTGGTTTTGACATCGGGCTTGAGCGTATGGCTGCGCGAAGTCGTAATGCGCGCGACGCCGAATTTTTACGCGCAGGTCGCGCTGTATTTTGCCATCGGCGTCATCGGCTATGGAATTTTATTTTTGCCGCTGACGTATTACAGCGGATTCGTTTTGCCGCATCGGTACGGTTTGTCCACGCAAACGCGACGCGCTTGGTTCGCGGATTTGGCAAAAGGCGGCGCGTTCGCGTTGGCGCTGGGCGGCGTCCTCAGCACGGTCATTTATTTTTTGCTGATGTACGCGCCGCAGTGGTGGTGGTTGATTGCGGCGGGCGTCATGCTGCTATTTTCCGTCGTGTTGGCGAATCTCGCGCCCGTGCTAATTTTTCCGTTCTTTATCAAATTCAAACCGCTAGACGACGCGGAACTGGTCGCGCGCTTGATGCGTTTAACCGAGCGCGCTCACACGCGCGTCAACGGCGTCTATACGATGGCGCTGTCCGAAAAAACGACGGCGGCGAACGCGGCGCTCATGGGCTTGGGCAATACGAAACGGATTGCGCTGGGCGATACGTTGTATCAAAATTTTACGCCCGATGAAATCGAAATAATTTTGGCGCACGAATTGGGCCATCAGGCGCACAATGATATTGGGTGGGGGATTGCGGTGCAAACGCTGCTGACGCTCGTCGGCTTGTACATCGCCAATCTGGTTCTGGTCGCAGGCGTCGCGTGGTTTGGTTTCACAGGACTTGCGGATTTGGCGGCGATGCCGCTGCTGGCATTAGCGCTCGGCGCGTTCGGTTTCATCACCATGCCGTTGAGCAACGGCTATACGCGTTGGCGCGAAGTGAACGCCGACCGTTACGCGTTGACCTTGACGCGCAATCCGCAAGCGTTCATTAGCGCGTTTGAAAAATTGGCGAATCAAAATTTGGCGGAGGTCGCGCCCGAGCCGTGGGTCGAATGGTTATTGTACGACCATCCTTCGATTGCCAAACGCGTGGCGCTGGGGCGCGCGTTCGCTTTGAACGCGTCGGCAAAAAATTGACCGCTTACGAGGCGACAGGTTTTTTCTTGCGGTCCAGCCATGCCTGCATCCGCGCAACGCTCGTCAAGTTTTGCTCGCCGCGCCACGCGTAAATTACATACGTGCGAGCAATGGTATCGTGCAAACCCTGACGCTGATTGTCTATCAAAATCAGCGCAAAACCAACGCCGAACGTGAGGAAACAGAGCAAGAAACCGAGAAAGCGTTTGATGCTGCGCGGTATCGTCATGGGTTTGCCGTCGGCGCGAACGACGCGGACGCCGAAAATAGCGTCGCCAATCGTCTGGCCGCTCACCGTCCAAAAGAAAATCTTGTACACGGGCAATAGGAGCAAGGCAAAGGCGGCGATACCCAAACGGACGCCATGACACAACAGCGCGGACAAGGACGTTATGTCCGCGGCGCACGTCTCGACGTTGATGCCGAAAAGTTCGAATGAGGTCGTAACCAACCACGTCGTCAGCGCCAGCGTCACAACCAAAAGTGTCACGTCAATCATCCACGCCAAACCGCGCGTAACGGCGCCCGCATATTGCCCTTGCAAATCCTGTTTCATGAATCGCCTCGCTTGCGCGTGTTGCGTAAATAAATCAGCGGCCGCCGTTCTGCCAATGCCTGCACTTCAGGCGCCGGTTCCGGCAATTCCTCGCGCGGCGCGCGGCGCAGCAAACGTCGCGCCAACAATTCGACCACCGTGTCCGAAGTCGCGGCGCGCTCGCGCACATCTTCCAGCGCCACTTGCGCCATGCCCAAACTTTGGCCTTGAATCAAATCTTGTACGGCTTCGGGATTTTCATGCAGGTAATCAATGTACTCGTCGCCGAGTTGCTGCACCAACGCGTTCAACTGCGCGGGATTATTTTGCGCGTACGTCAAATAGCGCGCGGCGACGCCTTGCACGAGCGTCTCGACCTCGCCCGGATTTTCTTGCAGATACGCGAGATAACGCCCCGCTTGCGCGCGCACGAGCGTTTCGACGAGCGCGGGGTCGGTTTGTAAATAATCGAGATACGCGCCCGCTTGCGCCCGAATCAAATCTTGCACCTGCGCGGGATTTTCATTCAGATACGTAATGTAATTGCCGACTTCTTGCCGAATCAGGGTCTGCACCTGTTCGGGATGCGCGGTCAAATACGCCAGATAACGCCCCGCGATACTCTGCACCAATCCTTCGACTTGCTCCGGGCCCGCCTGCAACAATTCCAAATACGTCCCCGCCTGATCGCGTATCAGCGCTTGCACCTGCGCGGGATGCGCGGACAAATGCGCGAGATAGCGGTTCGCCACTTGCTGCACGAGCGCGTCGAGCATTTGCGGCTGCGTTTCCAAATGTTGAATGTACGCGCCGACTTCGTCCTGAATCAAAATTCGCACCGGTTCGGGATGCGCGCGCAAATGCGCGAGATACGAACCCGCGACTTGTCTCACCAACGCATCCACGCGCGTCGTGTCGGTCAACAAATGGTCAATGTAGCGATTGGCGACGGTTTGCACCAACGGGTCCAATTTTTCGGGATGCGCGGTCAATTCGTCGAGATATTGTTCCGCTTGCGCGCGAATCAATTCCGCCAGCGCGGGGTCGGCGGTGAGACCGTGTAAAATTTGCCGCGTTTCGTTACGAATCAAACGCTCCACCGCCGGACTGTCGGCAATATAATCGCCTACCTGATCCACCACATTATCGAGCAAAGCGCCGGCGAGACCGCGCGAACGCGGCTTGGCGCGCGGCGCGCGCGCCGAAACGCGAACCTCCACTTGGTCGTCCGCATCGTCCGTGTCCTCTGCATCGTCCACGTCGTCTGCATCGTCCACGTCATCTGCATCCGCTGCGCGCGCGTCGGCATGAGGCGCGGCGGCGTTCGCTTGCGCCGCACGCGGCACAGTCACCTTGACCGGAATTTCGTCCGCGTCCGGTTCCGCCGCCGACGCGATGGGTTCGGATTTTATTTTGGCTGCGGGCGCGTCTTGCTTTTCAGATTGCAGCGCGGACATTTCGTCCGCCATTTCGTGCGCCGTTTCGTCCGCCGTTTCGGGCTGAACCGCGCGGCGGCGTCTGCCAAACAAACCAATGACAGCGCTGGCAGTATTGGCGGCGCCGGCAATGACCGTGCCAGCCGCAACCGCGACCGGATTCATACTTTCGTCTTCGGGCAGGCGCAAATCGTCGTCGAGCGACGGCAGCCCATCGTTTTCATTGTGTGCCATACGTGTGCCTTTGGCGTGCGGGTGAAAAATACCAAACTTGACTATACGGAATGTACGCGGGATTGAGTTATATGTCAATGCG
>JAJVIA010000056.1 GCA_022072245.1 Anaerolineae bacterium | reverse complement strand
AAACGCCGACAAAGGGTCCCAGCATCTTGTGTCCGCTAAAGGCGAGAAAATCACAATCGAGTTTTTGCACGTCCAACGGCATGTGCGGCGCGCTCTGCGCGGCGTCAATGACCGTGACCGCGCCCACCGCGCGCGCGCGCGCCATAATGGGGTCGAGCGGCGTAATGGCGCCGGTTACGTTGGACATCATCGTGACCGCGACGAGTTTTGTTTTGGGCGTAATGATTTGGTCGAGTTGGTCGAGCGCGAGCTGTCCCTGCGCGTCGGCGGGAATGTGTTTCAGCGTCGCGCCCTGCGCTTGCGCGAGCAATTGCCACGGCACAATATTCGAGTGATGTTCGAGCATCGAAATCACAAGCTCGTCGCCGGCGCGAATGTTTTGCCGTCCCCAAGTATAAGCAATCAGATTCAACGCTTCGGTCGCGTTGCGCGTCCACACGATTTCGCGCCACGATTTCGCGTTGATAAATTTTTGAACCTTTTTACGCGCGCGCTCGTATTCTTCCGTCGCCTGTTCCGCAAGCTGATATACGCCGCGATGAATGTTGGCGTTCGTCGTACGATAGTACGTATCGAGCGCGCGCAGGACGGCTTCCGGTTTCTGCGAAGTCGCCGCCGAGTCGAGATAAATCAACGGTTTGCCGTGAACCGTTTGCTGCAAAATGGGAAAATCTTGGCGGAGCAGAGAAACGTTGAGGGTAGTCATCGTAACCAATGTCAGGGGCGTAAAAAAACGAAACAGGCAGACAAGCGTCGTGCGTCCTGGCTGCCTGTCTGCTATTTTACCATCCCGACAACAAACCCGGGTCCTCCATCATATCGGGGTCCCATAAATCGGGCAGCAGCGTCACTTTGATTGTAAAACCCGCGACGCTTTCGCTCACATCTTTGACCTGTTGAATGAGCCAGCCGCCATACGGACAAAACGGCGTCGTCAACATCATTTTGATTTCCGGGGGGTCGCTGTCCAACGTGATTTCCCGAATCAAACCCAACTGCACCACTTCGAGCCCAATTTCGGGGTCCACGACTTGGCGCAGCGCGGTTTTGATATTGTCTGCGGGACTGCCCGGCGTCACGATTGGATAACTCGGACGCGCCAGCGGGTCATCCGCGCCCAGCGCCATGCCTGCCGGACGCGCTCCGTAATCCATTTCCGTATTGGTTTCGTTCATCAATCCATCCTCCCTTACATATCACTACGAAATGTTTCCGCCAAAATAATCGGCTGCACCAATTTTTTGCCGGTGGCTTTGTGCGACGGATAGGCGCGCGCGCCGGCTTTGATTGTGTCCAACGCGAGCGTGGCGCAGCGCAAACGCGATTGTACTACTTCGCGTCCCAATTCGTCCAACAGCTCGTCATAACTCATTGCGTCCACGTCGGAAATTTTTTGACCGATGATTTTATCCGTCACGAGCGCCGCCGCCGCCATACTAATCGTACAGCCCTGCCCGTCAAACGCCGCGTCCGTAATCACATCGTCGTCATTCACGCGCGCATAAAGCGTGACAATATCGCCGCAGCCGGGATTGCCGCCATTCACCAAAATATCCGGGTCGTCGAGTTTGCCCTTGTGCTGCGGATTGTTGTACTGGTCGAGAATAAACTCGATGTAATCTTGACGGGTCATTTTACTTTTCAATCGGCGCGCCGACGAGATTGCCCCATTCGGTCCACGAACCATCGTAATTGCGAACGTCGGGATAACCGAGCAGATACGTCAGCACAAACCACGTCAGCGCGGAGCGTTCGCCGATGCGGCAGTAGGCGATAATATCGCGGTCGGGCGTAATGCCAAGCGGGTCGTACAACGCGCTCAATTCAGCGGGCGTTTTGAATGTCGCGTTCTCGGCGACGTTTTTCGACCACGGCAACGATTTCGCGCCCGGCACATGACCGCCGCGCAGCGCGCCCTCTTGCGGATAACCGGGCATGTGCAGCAGTTCGCCGGAATATTCTTGCGCGGAACGCACATCCACCAGCGGCAGATTTTTTTCAATGTGTTTGAACACATCGTCGCGGAACGCGCGGATGCGGTGGTCGTCGCGGTCCGGCGCTTTGTACGCGGTCGCCGGATACGACGGCGTCGCTTTTGACAGTTCGCGCCCTTCGTCAAGCCACTTTTGCCGTCCGCCATTCATAATCGCCGTATTGGTGTGTCCGAACAATTGAAACACCCACAACGCATAACACGCCCACCAATTATTTTTGTCGCCGTAAAAAATTACGCGCGTAGTATTGGCAATGCCCGACTTGGACAACAATTGTTCAAAGCGCGCGCGGTCAATGTAATCGCGTCGCAGCGGGTCGTTCAAATCCGCCACCCAATCAATTTTTACCGCGCCGGGAATGTGACCGACTTCGTACAATAAAATATCTTCGTCGGATTCCACAATCCGCAGGTTCGGGTCGTCGCGATGTTCCGCGACCCACTCGGTCTCGACCAGTTTTTCGGGATGCGCGTAAGCGTGGTTTGACATTTATGCTCCCACAATCTTTTGTCGAATGACGCTGAACAAGCGCTCTTGCACCACTTCGAGCGGAATCTTGGCAATGAGTTCGTCAAAGAATCCTTCGGTGATGAGCCGTTCCGCTTCGGGACGCGGAATGCCGCGCGCCATCAGATAAAATACGGCTTCTTCTTCCAAGGGGCCAACCGTCGCGCCGTGCGTGCAGCGCACATCGTTCGCTTCGATTTCCAATTCGGGAATCGAATCCGCGTGCGCGTGTCCCGAAAGCAGCAGATTGCGATTCTGTTGATATGCGTCGGAACGCTGCGCGCCGGGATTGATGCGAATCAAACCGCGAAACGCGGAATAGGCGTTATCTTTGAGCGCGCCTTTGTACAGCAAATCGCTTTTGCCCTGTCCGACGATGTGATTTTGAAAAGTGTGTTGGTCGAAATGCTGCTGCGCGTCGCCAAAGAAAAAGCCCAACATGCGAACTTCGGCGCCCGCGCCTTCGATGCGGGAATCGAGAAACGCTTTGGTCACCGCGCTGCCCAACATGCCCGCGAGCCAGGTGAGATTGGTATTTTCGCTCAATAGCGCGGTCTGCGACGAAAAGTCCCACACATTGTGCGCCCAATCTTGCAAATTAAAATACTGCAACGTCGCGTGCGGTTTCAAAATCAATTCCACCGCGCGCGTGCCGAAACGCTGCGTCTCGTTTTCGGTCGAACCGAAATCCTCAATCAATTTCGCCGACGCGCCCTCTTCCAACACAATGAGCGAATGGCTGAAAATCGCGACGTTCGGCGCATCATAAAACGCGAGCGCATTCAACGGCTCGTCAATGACGACATTTTTCGGCACGTACAAAAACGTGCCGCCGTTCCAAAACGCGCCGTGCAGCGAAGCGAATTTCAAATCGCCGATGGTGTCGCTATAACCGTGATGTTCCACGATGCCCTGCGCGTCAAGATGGCGCGCATAACGATTTTCGGCGAGCGTCACCGCGCGCGTCATGAAATATTCGCGCACAAGTTCAGGATATTCGCGCAGCGCCGTGTTCATGTCGCACAGAATCACGCCGCGCTTTTGATATTTCTCTTTTAACTGCGCCAACGACGCGCCGCCATTGTGCGTAATCAAAACGCCCGCCGCGTCCTGATTGTCCGCCAACCCTTGAAATTCCGTAGGCAATTGCGACGGCGACCACGCGGCATCCGCCGCTTGAAACGGGACAGCCGCCTCGAGTTTCAAATCGTTCAACGACGTGCGCCGCCACAATTCATCGTTCGCGGCGGGGAACGGCGTTTCCTCGTACACATGCCACGCTTCAAAACGCCGCGCCAGCATCCAATCCGGTTCGCCGTTCGCGCGCGATAACGCTTCAATCGCTTGTTTCGTAAATCCGGTCAAAGTTTTTGTTTCAGTCACAGTAATACCTCACCCCCACCTCTCTCTGCGCGAGAAAGGAGAATGTTGTTGCTTGTACAAGCTGAATTTGATAGAATCACGTTCGTTGGAACGACGGATGAATTTTGCACGCGACCCGGTGCGAGTTGTCATTACAGCCGAGATGCTGCGCGCCGCCGAATTGGCGACGAGCTTGGCGCATGTGAATCGTACCATCGCCTCGCCGGTGGATACGCTCACCGGCATTCTCGGCGAAATGACGTGGGCGCAATACTATTTCGGCGATTGGCGCAAACACAATGCGTTGGACAATAAAGGCAAGAGCGATTTCGCCCAAGTCGAAATCAAAGCGTCCGCGTTCCGTTTCAATCCCAAACTCAATTTACTCGTCCGCGAAGAGTACGCCGCGAAACGTCATCCCAAATTTTACGTGCAGGTCATTATTGATGTTGACCCGCAAAATCCAAACATTACAGCCGATACCAACGCGTACATTTGCGGCTATGCCACTACCGCCGAAGTGGCAAACGCGCCCTTGCGCGATGAAAAGAGCAAACGCGGCGGCGCAGCCGGTTTCCGCACCAAATACATTCCGATTTTAAAATTGCATCCGATTGCCGAACTTCCCAAGGATTTGAAACGCATTTGAAGCCCGTCCTGATTCAAAAAAATTCGCAGACCAGCGCGCTCTATCGGCAAGATTGTGTACGCGGCATGGCCGCGCATTTGGCGCCCGGTTCCGCGCAGGTCGTCGTCACTTCGCCGCCGTACAATCTCGGCATTCGCTATTCCAAATACGACGATTCAATTTCGCGCCAAACTTATTTGGCGTGGATTGCCGAATGGGCGAAAGCGGTCAAACGCGTTTTACATGACGACGGTTCATTGTTTCTCAATGTCGGCGGCAAACCCAGTGACCCGAACGTGCCGTTTCAAGTTTTGTTCGCCGTGCAGCAAGAATTTGTTTTGCAAAATACGCTGCACTGGATTAAATCAATCGCCATCGCCAAAGCAAACGTCGGCAATTATCCGGGCATTACGCAAGATATTTCCGTCGGTCATTTCAAACCCATCAATTCGCCGCGCTATGTGAACGACCAGCACGAATATATTTTTCACCTCACCAAACGCGGCGACGTAAAACTCGACCGTCTGGCGATTGGCGTACCGTACCAAGACAAATCCAATGTGACGCGCTGGGCATCCGCAAAAAACGATTTACGCTGTCGCGGCAATACGTGGTTCATTCCCTACGAAACGATTCAGAATCGCGCCGCAGAACGTCCTCACCCCGCGACCTTTCCCGTCCAACTTGCCGAAATGTGCATCCGTCTGCACGGCAGCGCGCGCGTCGAACTTGTACTGGACCCGTTTCTCGGTCTCGGTCAAACCGCGCTCGCCGCGCTCAACCTCGAAAAAAATTTTGTCGGTTTTGAAATTGACCGCGCCTATTTCGGCGAAGCGGTCAAACGCGTGCGCGCTTGGCAACCCAAAAATCTTTGACGCCAATTTTGTACGGCGTAAAAAGCGCGAACCCACATCCGAAACGGTCGTCGCCGCGAATTCAAGAACGACGACGAAAGATTGGGGCGAGATAGTCTCGCCCCAATTTGTTCAACCGACCGAACCTTCCATTTGCAACGAAATGAGACGGTTCAATTCGACGGAATACTCCATCGGCAATTCTTTGGCGATGGGTTCCACAAAACCGTTCACAATCATGCCCGACGCTTCCGCGTCCGTCAAGCCGCGCGAAGTGAGATAAAACAATTGCTCTTCGCCGATTTTGCTCACCGACGCTTCGTGTCCAATCGTCACCTGGTCTTCTTGCACGTCAATATACGGATACGTGTCCGAGCGCGACGCTTCGTCCAAAATGAGCGCGTCGCACTGCACTTTGGATCTGGCGCCGACCGCGCCCGGCTGCACTTGGAGCAAGCCGCGATACGAGGCGCGTCCGCCGTCTTTGCAAATGGATTTGGAAATAATTTGCGATGTAGTGTGCGGCGCGGCGTGAACGGCTTTGCCGCCCGCGTCTTGGTGCTGACCCTTGCCCGCAAACGCGACGCTCAATACTTCGCCGTGCGCGCCCTTGCCCATGAGATAGACGCTCGGATATTTCATGGTGAGTTTCGAGCCGAGATTCGCGTCCACCCATTCCATCGTCGCGTCCTCGTGCGCGACCGTGCGTTTGGTGACGAGGTTGTACACGTTGGCGGACCAATTCTGAATCGTGGTATAGCGCGCGCGTCCGCCTTTATGCACGATAATTTCGACGACCGCGCTGTGCAGCGAATTAGCCGAATAGGTCGGCGCGGTGCAGCCCTCGACGTAATGCACGAACGCGCCTTCGTCCACAATAATCAGCGTGCGTTCAAACTGCCCGACGCTCTTTGCGTTGATGCGAAAGTACGCTTGCAGCGGCATGTCCACATGCACGCCCGGCGGAACATAGATGAACGAACCGCCCGACCACACCGCGCTGTTCAACGCGGCAAATTTATTGTCCGCCGCGGGAATAATCGTGCTGAAATATTTTTTGAATAAATCGGGATGTTCGCGCAGCGCGGAATCGGTATCGGTGAAAATGACGCCCTGTTTGGTCAACGATTCCTTGACGCTGTGATAGACCACTTCGGACTCGTACTGCGCGCCGACGCCGGACAAAAATTTCTGTTCGGCTTCGGGGATGCCGAGTTTGTCAAAAGTGTTTTTGATGTCTGTGGGCACTTCGTCCCAATTGCGTCCCTGCTTTTCGGTGGCGCGGACGAAATAATAAATATCGTTAAAATCAATCTCGTTGAGATTGCCCCCCCACTGCGGCATCGGTTTCTTGTAGAAAAGATCGAGCGCGCGGTGGCGAAATTCGCGCATCCAATCCGGCTCGTTTTTCATCCACGAAATTTCTTCGACCACTTCGTGGTTCAAACCTTTTTTGGATTTAAAGGCGTAATTTTCCGGGTCAAAAAATCCGTACTTTTCTTTGTAGGTTGACCCGCTCGCGCCAATATCAAATTGCACGTCCAATTGTTCTGTCATAATTCACTCCCCGCGCGCGCCGCGCAAACGCGGCGGCGGTAACGGCTACGCTCCCACTTGTTTCAGGACCCAATCGTATCCTTCGGCTTCTAATTTGTGCGCGAGTTCGGGCCCGCCCTCGACCGCGATTTTGCCCTTGACCAACACATGCACAAAATCGGGTTTGATGTAATTCAAAATGCGCTGATAGTGCGTGATGATGAGGATGCCCAGATTCGGCCCTTGTAAAGAATTGACGCCTTCGCTCACAATGCGTACGCCGTCAATATCCAAGCCCGAATCGGTTTCGTCGAGAATCGCGATTTCGGGCTGCAAAATCGCCATCTGCAAAATTTCGGTGCGCTTTTTCTCGCCGCCCGAAAAACCTTCGTTGAGATAGCGCGTCGCAAACGAATCGTCCAATTTCAACATAGCCATCTTTTCGCGCATCACCTTGCGGAATTCGGGAATGGTGATGGGTTTGAAATTGCCGTTCATTTGCGTTTTACGTTTCGCGTTCAACGCGGTGCGTAAAAAGTTGGCGACGGTGACGCCCGAAACGGCGTGCGGATATTGGAACGCGAGAAACATGCCCGCGCGCGCGCGCTCATCCGGTTTCAGTTCCAACACGCTTTCGCCCTTGTACAAAATATCGCCCTGTGTGACGACGTAATGCGGATGTCCGAGCAGGGTGTTGGCGAGCGTTGACTTGCCCGAACCGTTTGGGCCCATGACGGCATGGACTTGGCCCTTGTCAATCACCAAGTCAATGCCTTTGAGAATTTCTTTGCCTTCGACCTCAACGTGAAGGCCGCGGATTTCTAAATCGTGTGCCATACGAAAATAACTTCCTCCGATGTGATTATGTTAGGCGTGACGTTGTTTTCATGCTGTATCAATTTTAGTTGCTGGCGCTAAAAAAAGTATAAGAATGACCTAGCGTTTATAAAAACCGCGTTAGAGTTGTGATGGAATGTGCAAACTACTTGCTGCCTGCTACTTGCTACCTGCTACTTGCTACCTCAACCGTCTCCTTTTCTTTCAACGCCTGCTTGAGCGGATTCGACGGAAACGGCGCGCCGCAAAATTGTTCGTAATCAATCAATGTCGTCAGCGTCGGATGGTCGCCGCACACGGGACAATCGGGATTTTTTTGGATTCGCATTTCGCGGAATTCCATCGCGAGCGCGTCGAACAAAAGCAAACGGCCTTTCAATGAATCGCCTTTGCCCAAAATTAATTTGATGGTTTCAATCGCCTGGATGCTGCCAATGATGCCGGGCAAAACGCCCAACACGCCCGCTTCTTGACACGACGGCACTTCGCCCGGCGGCGGCGGCGTTGGGAACAAGCAGCGATAGCAGGGCCCGCCGTGCGCGGCATCGTACACCGTCGCCTGTCCTTCAAACATAAAAATCGAACCGTCCACCAACGGCTTGCCCGCAAACACGCACGCGTCATTCACCAAATAGCGCGTCGGAAAATTATCCGTGCCGTTCACGATAACGTCATAGTCCGCGATAATGTCCATCACATTCGTCGAATCGAGAACGACAGGATGTTTCACAACCTTTACGTCGGGATTCAACGCGTTAATCGTGTCTTGCGCGCTGTCAATTTTGGGACGCCCCACATCCTGCGTGCGATGCAAAAGTTGCCGTTGCAGGTTCGACAAATCCACCGTGTCAAATTCCACAATGCCGAGCGCGCCGACGCCCGCCGCCGCGAGATACATCGCGGCAGGCGAACCGAGACCGCCTGCGCCGACGAGCAAAACTTTTGCCCGCAACAATTTCTTTTGCCCCACGCCGCCGACATCGGGCAAAATGATGTGCCGCGAGTAACGATAAATTTGGTCGTTGGTGAAACCGAACATGTGTTATGTGGGAGGTAAGCAGGTAGTAGGTAGCAAGGTAACAGGTAGCAGGTAGTAGGTAGCAGGTAGTTAGAAAAAAATCCTTGCTCCTTGCTACTCAATTCTCAATTCGGCACTGACACCTGAATCTTGACCTCTTCCGTCGGACGAAATCCTAATGCGTCGTACACCGGGCGCATTGCGTCGCTCGGATTGGCGATGAGGGTGCGGATGCCATTGTCGCGGCAATAATCCAAAACCTCGACCAACAATTGGCGCGTCAAACCCAAGGTTTGATACAGCGGCTCGCAATACACATTCAAGATATTGCCGCGCACGGTGGATTGGTCGAGCGCGTGCGGCACCCATTCCATAATCCACAAACCCGCGCCCGCGACAACGCGGCCGCTTTCGTCTTGCAAAAACCAGCCGCGATATTCGCCGCTCGCCAATTTCGGCTCGACCCATTCTTCAAATTTCGCGTCGGTCAATTCCAGTTGCGCGCGATTGACATAGCCCATCGCTTCGAACATCGCATGACGTTGTTTGACGATAAGAGCTAAATCAGCCGTCGTCGCGGCGCGGAGAGTAAATTGCATAAAGGTATCAGGTAGCGCGTTAAAGGTAGCAGGGAGCAGGAACGAGATCGCACACCTGATACCTGCTACTTGCGACGCGCTACTTTTTTCTAACCGTAATCATCCAATCCGTTGCATTGATTTGTTCACAGCCGAGTACGGCGTTGCCTTCGTTCGTCAACGATTGCGGAACGTTTGTGGCGGATTCGGCATTGTCCACAATGACTTGCAAAATTTGGCCCGATTCCATCATTTCGAGCGCCAATTTTGATTTGACAAACGTGTACGGGCAAACCTCGCCTTTGAGGTCGAACGTTTCATCGGCGGAAAGGTCGGACGGCGCAGGGATGATAATTGGATTCCAGCGAGACATACGTTGCACGTTACAGGTTACACGTTGCCAAGATGTGAACTTGCCACGCGTAACCTGTAACCCGATTTATTCCAAAGGCAGCCCGCGGCGGTCCGCCCAATCGAGCATCGAACCCTTGTAATTGCGTACGCGCGGATAACCCAGCGTTTGCAAGACCATAAAGGTATGCGCCGAGCGCGCGCCCGAACGACAATAGACCACAATCTCTTTATCGGCGGTTGCGCCAACCTTTTCAAATTGCGCGCGCAAAAGCGTTTCGTCCTTTAAGGTTTGCGTTTCAAAATTCAGCGCCGCGTCAAACGCCAAATTCACCGCGCCCGGCAAATGCCCCATGCGATATTCATTGTCCATACGCGTATCGAGCAGCACGAGATCCGCGCGCGCGCAATGTTCTTGAATCCATGCTGCGACGCTATGCTGTGTTTCGTCCAGCTCGGCGCGGTACGCCGTGGGAGCGCGCTGCGGAATGTCTTGGGTCGTCGGCGCTTGGGCGCGCGTCCACGCGTGCCAGCCGCCATTCAAGACGCGCACGTCGGCATGGCTCAGATATTTCAAAAGCCAATACGCGCTGCCGACGAGGGGCCCGATATTTTCATCATACAGCACGATGGTGGAATCATTGGCGATGCCGCACGCGCTCAAAAACGCGGCGATGGCGTCCGGTGACTGGAGGCGCGGGCCGCCGGGCGTCATTTCGTACATGTCGCGATTCAAATCAAACGGCAGCGCGCCGGGAATGTGCGCCGCGCGATAGCCCATCGGCAAACGCGGGTCCGCCACGCGTACATCCAAGATACGCAGCTTGGCGTCGTCCAAATGCGCTTGCAGCCATTCCACCGAAACGAGCGTCGAGTTTGACATCAGAGTTGACCGCTTCCTGCCATGCCCAAAAAATTACGGTCTGCGCGCGTGTCCTCAAAGCTATAGACCTTCAGATAATGTTTCGGACTATCAGATCTTTTGGGTTTCGCGCGATGCTCCGCATCGCACAAACCCGAAAGGTCTCGACGCCCACGGTCCAAAACATTTTCCGAACAACTATAGAACAACTTTGCCGCAGACCAAACTGCAAAATAGTATAACGCGCTCTATCGGATTGTCAAACCATTTACGGTTCGGTTGCGCGGTCAAAAAAAATGGACCGAGTTTCACTCTGTCCATTTTCATTCAACTAAGCCGCCGCTTTTTTTCCTTGGTCGCGTTTGATTAACCGGCGCAGAATCAAAATCACGATTACTACCGGCAGCAAACAGAGGAGCAAGATGGGCAACACTTGGATGATAAAACGAATCGTGAGTTCCGCAATCGTTTGCAGCGTACGCACCAACCCGTCCAACGATTCCGTGAAAATTTTGCCGGGATTCCAGCCGGGTTCGCCCTCGACCACCGCTTCCTCGACCGGCACCAGTTCGATACTGTACGTCGCCAGCGCGCTTGTATTTTCCAAATACTTTTGGCGCCCTTTTAACTGTTCGATTTGTCCGCGCACTTCGGTCAATTGATTGTACACCGCAAGAATGTCTTCGGCTTTGCCCGTCCGTTCGCGCACCGTCTCGAGCAGTTTTTGCAGCTCGATTTCGTACGCCTCCAAATTCTTGCGCCGCGCGTCCAAGTCCACATATTCGGCGGTGACATCGCTCGAGGCGGCGGTCTCTTTTAACACTTTGACCGCGAGCCCTTTGATTTGGTTCAGCGTCGTATCCAATGCCGCCGCCGGAATCCGCACGCTGATTGTCCCGCGCAATTTATCTTTGCCAAACGCGACGACGGACTTGGTCGCAATGTAACCATTGACGTTTTTGAGAATGACCTCGATCTTGTCAAGCGTTTCCGCCGTATCGTTCACCTGCAAATCCAAGTCGCCGGTGTACACAATCATGCGCGTCTCGGCTTGCGTCTGCGCCTGTGTCTTGCTCATTTCGCCCGCGCTTGTATCCGGCATGGCGGCGGCGCCCGTGGGCAAGGGGGCTTGGTTGGGCATCTCCATCGTAGTGGGACGGGCTGGCGTTGCGGCGGCGCAACCGCTCGCGCTAACGAACGCCAGAACGATCAACGCACATAGCAAAAGATGTTTCATTTCTCCTCCTCCTTGTTGTGATTCGCGAAACATCGTTAATCTTTGCATAAGACGCAAGAGCTATATAAATCGTTCCCCAAACCAGCGCGGCGTTACGCGCCTTGCGACAAACGCTCCACCAGACGCACAGGGAGATGCAATTGGCGCATCGCGCGCTGCGTGACGGCAATGTCGTACTCGACGCGATGCAGCGTCAACGTCCCCGCGCCGCTATCGTACAACGCGAACGCCGCGCGCGGGTCGCCATCGCGCGGCTGACCGATACTGCCCGGATTGAATAAAAATTTGGATGTGACCGCGACAGGTTCGTTGGGCGCCAACGACAACTTGAGCAGCATCCCGTCCGCTTGCAAATGATACGCCGCCGGATGATGCGTGTGACCGAAAAAACCGTACGCCGTTTTCAAGAGCGCCATATTTTCATACGCCACGCGGGGTTTATCAATATATTCCCACAACGGGTCGCGCAAACTGGCATGAACCAGCGTCAAATCTTGCGCGCGCAAATGCTGCATCGAGGGCCGCGCGGCGAGCCACGCGGCATTGTCGGCGGTCAACGCGACGCGCGTCCATTCCAACGCCCGCCGCGCGGCGTCGCGAAACAATTCCAGCGTCACATTGCCCAACGCGCCCTGGTCGTGATTCCCCGTCAAAGTCAACGCGTCCAATTGCCGCAGGCGTTCCACACATTCATTCGGCTGGGGTCCATACCCGACTACATCGCCCAAACACCAGACGCTATCGTGCGGCGGCGCGGCGCGCAGCGCCGCTTCGAGCGCGCCCAGATTGGCGTGAATATCCGAGAGCAATAAAATCCGCATGGCGTTCATTGTAGCACAAGAAATTTGCGCGCAACGATTCATTTCTACGCTTTGCGCGGATATACGGTATAATAAAAAAATGCGCGCGCAAACGCAAGCTACAACCGCCCACGCGTCCATAGAAATTCTCTGCACGGACGTCGCCATGACGCGCGCGTTGGGCAAACAGCTCGGCGCGCGTCTGGCGCGCGGCGACGTGATTGCGCTGCAAGGCGATTTGGGCGCGGGCAAAACCAATTTCACGCAGGGCTTGGCGCAAGGTTTGGACATTCACGACGACGTCGCCTCGCCGACCTTTATTTTGGCGAACGAATATAGGGACGGCAGATTGCCGTTGTATCACATTGACGCGTATCGCCTCGCCGAGACCGCGCATGCCGACGATTTTGGTTTGGACGATTATTTGAATGGCGACGGCGTGACCGTTTTGGAATGGGCGGAACGCGTGCGCGCCGCCTTGCCGCGCGATGTCTTGTGGATTGCTTTCGAGTATCGCGGCGAGAACGAGCGCGCGCTCACCTTTACCGCGCACGGCGCGCGCAGCCGCGCGTTATTGGACGCTTTGCAAAATGCTGTTGGCGCTTGACACTTGTACCAATTCGCCTAGTATCGCGTTGTACGCGGCGCAAGGCATCGTGGGCGAAATCACATGGCGCACGCGCGAACATCACACGCGCAGTCTGATGCCCGAAATCGCGCGCCTGCTCGAATTGGTTGCGGTAGAACCGCAACAATTGCAAGCGATTGCGGCGGCGACGGGCCCCGGTTCTTTTACCGGCTTGCGTATCGGCTTGAGCGCGGCAAAAGGTTTGGCGTACAGTTTGAACGTCGCGCTGCTCGGCGTGCCGACGCTGGACATTACCGCGAGCGCGGGCGCGCTGTTGGCGCTGCCATTGTGCGCGGCAATGTCAACGGGCCGCGGACGTTACGCGGCGGCGCTGTATGAAATCAAAGCGCAAACGCCCGTTCGCACAAGCGATTACTGGTTCGGGACAGCCGAAACGCTCGCGCCGCAGATCGCGGAACGCGTGCGCGAACCATTTGTATTGCTCGGCGAAATGGACGACGCGCTGCCGGAACAATTGCGCGCGTACGCGGGCGAACGCATGACGCTTGCGCCGCGCGCGCTGCAATTGCGCCGCGCGGGTTTCTTGGCGGAATTGGCGTGGCGGCGTTGGCAGGCGGGCGAACGCGCGAACGTTGAAACGCTCGCGCCCTATTACGTTCCAACGGCGGCTTTGGCATGAACGTCAGCGATGATTTGAAACAAATCTCGGTGCAAATCGAGCCGATGGTTGTAAGCGATTTGGCGCAGGTGATGGAGATTGACCAAGCTGCGTTTCCGTCGCCGTGGTCTACGCGCGCCTACGAATACGAGCTGCGTTACAATGAAATGGCGCACTATTTTGTGGCGCGTCTCGACCCCGATGCGTTGGAACGCGCGGCGCGCGGCGGTTGGCGGCAGCGACTCAAACGTTTGTGGACGCGCCGGCAGCCCGCGCCCGTATCGCTGCTCGTCGGATACGTCGGCTATTGGTTGATGGCGGGCGAAGCGCACATCAGCACGATTGCGGTGCGCGAAAATTATCGCGGGCGTTCGCTGGGCGAATTGTTGTTGGCGTTTGCGCTCCAAGACGCCGCGCGTCGCAGCGCGCACGTGGCGACGCTCGAAGTGCGCGTGTCCAATCTGCGCGCGCAGCAGTTGTATGTAAAATACGATTTTGAAAAGGTCGGTATGCGCAAGGCGTATTATTCCGACAATAACGAAGACGCATTCATCATGACGACGCCGCCGCTTCATTCCGCCGCGTATCAGGAAAAACAGCGCCGTTTGCGCACGGCTCTCATCATGCGCTTTCAGGAACGCGCCGACAAAACCGCATCCGCCGCGCATCCGCATTGGCAAACGCATTGAGTCAACGCGCAGCGAAAAATCAAATTTTGAAACGCGCGCAGCCGACGCGCGCAAACACAAGACAGGAGCGCTCAAATGGCAGTGAGTTCCGATTTGCTAGAAATTTTGCGATGTCCCGCCGACGTGCGGAATGGTCCCGACGCGGGCATGTTGGATTTGGTGCGCGCCGATAGCGCAACGCCCTTTTTGGTCTGTCGGGATTGCGGACGCAAGTATCCCATCAAAAATGATATTCCAATCATGTTGATTGAAGAAGGGACCAAGTACCAAGAGCTTGGCGTCGAACAATTACCCGCCAGCGTCTGAGCTGACGCTTTCAACGCAATGGAAAGCGTCATCCGCCAAACCCACTCCGCTCGGCGTTTGGCATATCGAGCATGAAGAAAATTTTCATTATTGCATTGTCCATTGTCGTGTGGACGTTTTGGTTGACTGCGCCCGCGCGCGCGCAAAGTCCGATTCAGGTCACGCCCGCGCCGTACAAGGTCGAAATCGCCAAACGCATTACCTTTCCGGTGACCGTTTCGAGCGCCGCCGACATTACCAAAATGTATCTGGCGGTGCGTTTTCCCGGCACGAACGCGGCGGGTTCGCGCATCTTTCCCAAATTCACGCCAAGCGAAAAGGTCGAAACAACGGCGGTGTGGAATCTGGACCGCGACCTCGTGAGCGCGCCCGGCGGTTATTTGCCGCCCGGCGCGCAAGGCACATACAGCTGGCACATTGAAGACGCGGCGGGCAATGTGTTGGATACGCCGCCCGCGCCGTTCCGCGTGACGGACGAACGCTTTGACTGGCGTCAACTCGAAAACGACCGCTTTGCGGTGTACTGGTACAAAGGCGATGACGCGTTCGGAAAAACCATTTTTAACCGCCTCAATCAAACCATTGACCGCATCGAGCAAGCCATCGGCGCGCATTATCCCGACAAAATTCAGGTCTTTGTGTACGCGGACGATGGGGCGTTTCAATCCATCCTTTCGCCCGGACACGACAATACGGAATTTGTGGGCGCGACGCCGGTGGATGAATTCAGCGTGATGCTGGTCAAATCCGCGCCCGAAGATTTGCAATTTGCCATCGTCGCCGCGCCGCACGAATTGGTGCATATGGTGATTGACCAAGAACTCGGCACGGGTTTGGGTCAGGTGACGATGCCCTTGTGGATGAATGAAGGGCTGGCGAGTTATTACGAATATGACCCGCCGCAAATGGAAGAACGCTATCAAACGCTGTTGGACGACGCCATCAAAAATGACCGCTTGCTCCGTCTGCGCAATTACGCCAACACGCGCCCGAACGATTATCGCGAAGGACTGTTGATGTATGGGCAAGGATACAGCGTCGTCGAGTTTATTGTGAATGAATTCGGACGCGACAAATTGTCGCAAATTTTCCAAGAGCTCAAACACAGTTCGGCGGACGACGCTTTTTCCAAAGTGTTGGGCGTAAATCAAGACGGGCTGGAAAATTTGTGGCGCAAAAAAATCGGCGCGCCGATCAAAGAGTACGCGACCCAAGTTACGCCGACGCCCGCCGCGCAGCCGACATTCGCGCTCTCTGCGGCTGAAACGCCCGCAGCCAATCAACCGTCGCCGACGCCACAAGCCGTTTCCGCAAACAACACGCCCGCGCCCGTCGCGCCGACCGCCGCGCCGGCGGCAAGCGGCGCGCCATCGTCAAATGCCGGCGGAAGCAGTTTGTGCGGTCTCGGTTTCGGCGGCTTGGCGCTGGCAATGGTGGGCGCATACAGCTGGCGCAAACGCAAACGCTTTTGAGACGACGGCGGGGTTCATTCGCAAAATCAAAACATGATTCGACGAGGCGCGCCGGGTTGAATCATGTTTTATTTTTCTCTATGCGCTTTCGATTTTTATTGCTCGGCGTTCTGTTGAGCGTCGGCTGGACGCTTGCGCCGCACGTCATGCCGCCGCGCGCGTTCGCACAAGAGCCCATTGTCGTTAACGCGCAGCGCGTCGAGATGCGCTTTCCGCGCGCGATGCGTTTCAGTCTGGATGCGACGAGCGTCGCGCCGATTCGGACATTGACGTTGACCGTGCGGCAGCGCGGCGTCGCGTTAGGTTCCCGTTACGCCGTGCCGGTCACGCCCGCGCGCAACGTGCGCGCCGATTTTGATTGGAATTTTCAATCGTTCGCGTCCGGCGGTTATTTGCCGCCGGGGACAGCGGGGGATTATACCTGGCGCATCGAGGACGCGGCGGGCAATGTCTTGGACACGCCGCGCGCGCCGTATGTGGTGAGCGACGATACGCACGCTTGGCAAACGCTTGCCGATCCGACGTTACAGGTGCATTGGTATCAAGGCGCTGACGCGTTCGGCGCGGCGATTTTTGCGCGCGCCGTCGCCGCGCGCGCCTTTTTGGCAAATCAATTGGACCTCCAAGACATTCCGCCGCTCCAAGTTTTTATTTACGCGACGAAACAAGATTTCTTTACCGCGCTCCCGCCGTTCTCGGCTGAATGGACGGGCGGACGCATGTTTCCCGATTACGGCGTCATCATGATTAATTTTGCGCCGGAAAATTTGGAATGGGGAATGCGCGCGACGAGTCACGAATTGAGTCACGCGGCGCTGCACTCTAAAATTCGCGGCACGATTGGCGAATTGTCCGTGCCGCATTGGTTGGACGAAGGGCTGGCGGTGTATAACGAAACGAACGACCACGCGCCGGACGAACAATTCGAGCGCGTCTTTGGGCTTGCCGCGCGGCGCAACACCTTGATTCCGCTCAAAAAATTAGAGCAGCGTTTTCCCGAAGATTCCGAACAGGCGCAGTTGGCGTACGGCGAAAGTTATAGCGTGGTGAAATTCATGCTAGAGGAATACGGCAGCGAAAAATTTGCCGCGCTGTTGGATATTTACGAACGGGGCGCGCTGCCGGACGATGGCTTGATTCAGGTGTACGACATGAATCAGGACGAATTGGAAAACGCGTGGCGCAAAAAAATCGGCGCGCAGCCGCGCGACATTTCTACCGCGCGCGTACCCACCGTCGCGCCGCAGCCGACGTTTGAAGTTTCCTCGCCGCTCACCTCTCCGACCGCGCTCGCGACCGCATCTCCCGCGTCACCGACCGCCGAGCCAACGCGCGTCGCGCAGGCGGACAATCCCGCGCCCAATAACGCCGCGCCCGCGCCCGCCATGCCCGCGAGTGGTTTGTGCGGGGGAGTGGTGGTGTTGGGGGGGGTGGCGGTGTTGGGCGCGCTGAAAAGACGGGAAAGAAAAGATTTTGTTGGAGAAGCATTTTCGCATTGGGTTCGGGAGAAAAAACATGCCGGAAGCGTTGGCGCGATTGCAAAAATTTTTCGACGCGGCTAAACGCGGCTAAACGCGGAAAATGCAAACCTGCGCCAAACAGATCAAAAACTTGCGAAAACTGATTATCCATCACGACTCAATGCTCACTGCTCATTTCTCTCGTTTCACGGTATAGCGGTCGAGGTCGTTGCACACTATCGTATTGGGAAAAATCGCGTTCGCTTCGGCGGCGACGATGCTGCCGTTGTAACGCCGCGAGATGTGCGTGAGAAAAAGTTGTTTGACGTTCGCCTCGCGCGCGCACTGCGCGGCTTCGGCGGCGGTGATGTGTCCGTGCTTGCGCGCAATCTCGCGGTCGGCGGCAAGATACGTCGCTTCCATCACCAGACCGTCCGCATCGCGCGCGGGTTCGATCACTTCGTTGATGCGCGCAAGGTCGCCGACATGCACAAACTTTGTGCCCGGCACGAGTTCACCCAAAACCTCGTCAGGTTGAATCACGCGCCCGTCGGCGAGGGTGATGCTTTCGCCCGCGACCAGCCGTTTGCGTTCAGGACCAATCGGCACGCCCAACGCTTGCGCGCGTTCCACCAAGAACGGGCGCTTGGCTTGCTCCTCGAACACGAAACCGAAATTGCCCGTGCCGCGATGCAGCACGTTGAACGCGCTCACCGTCAAATTTTTTTCGCGTACCAGCACGCCGGGCTTGATTTCGATAAAGGCGATTTCGATTTCCACCTCTTTGCCGCGCATCACCACTTTCATCAAATCGCGCACGCGGTCGAGCGCCCAGCGTCCACCGTAAATTTCCAATTTCGAGATGCTTTGGACGTCCCATTGTCCGAGCGTGGACGCCAGCCCGCCGATGCCGAGAATATGGTCGAGATGCCCGTGCGTCAAAAAGATGCGGCGCAGGTCTTTGAAACCGACGCCGCTGCGAAGAATCTGGCGCTGCGTGCCTTCGGCGCAATCGAGCATGAACCGCGTGCCTTCGTGAATCAACAGCGTCGAGGTGAGATTGCGGTCTGCGCTGGGCGCGGACGCCGAAGTGCCGAGAAAAACGAGTTCAAACATGGTCAGTTCAAAACATTATAGCGAGAAACGCGGCGATGGAAAAATCGAGTTCCGCCAAACGCATGAAAAGGCGGAGCGTCGCGGCGCTCGAAAGCGCGGCGGCTCCGCCTTGAAACTGCAAAAGCGTTGTCGGGACGTGTGAATTGCCAACTCGACATTGAGCGTCAACGCGGGACGTCGCGGTCCTACGGCTGGGTGGTGAGATGAGTCCTGTTGGCGATACGGTGGAAAACACAGTCCGCCTAACATGCCGTCCGGATGTACTGCCCGAGACCCGTCCGTGTCGTTTTGCAGTTGTAAAAATCAGACCGATGCCAGACCGGTCCGATTCGTTACCAAAGGAAAAAAATAGACAAACGCCGTGAATGAAATCACGGCGTTTGATTTTAGGGCATGGTTACACGTTGAAAAGTCAAACGATAATTGACATGGCGGTGCATGGGCATAATCATCCCATACGCCTTGTCGCTGGGAATGGAATCATCTACGCGCGCGCGATACCCGGCGCCGTACATGGGCCAATTGTAATTACAGTCGCAGTAATCGCCTTTGGGTTTTTGGTCCGCCAGCGAGAGGCGTTGAATTTCAATCGCGCCGCTCTCATCCCATGAAATTTCGACGACCTTGTCGCTCACCCGCGCGCCATTTTCGTCAATCAATTTGATATAAATGGTATGGTCGTTGCCCGATTCTTGGCCCGCATCCTGGAATACCATATCCACCAAGCGCCAGTATTTCTGACCAGGCGAAACAGCGGCTTCGGTCACGCCGATATTTTGCAAAAGCGGCAAGCCGCCGGGACCCAAACGCGAATCCCATTTGCGCGGCGCCAAGGGCGGCGCTTGCGGCGCGGCAGCGATAGCAAGGACAGCCGGGTCTTGGGCGGGCGCAAGTTCGGGCGTTGGCTGCGCTTTGGGCGCCGCGCGCACTACCGGCTTTTTCGTCGGTTCGGGGGTAGGCGGAATCGGGGTGGGCGGCAGCGGCGTCGGGGTAGCGGTTTTTACTTTAAGCGCCAACTTGCCGGTAAGAATCGGACGAATGGCAGCTATAGAGCTGGGCAATTCGTCGCCGTTGTTATTGTTATTGTTGCCGCCAAAATCCGAAGTCAAGACGGCATAAATCATCCACAACGGCAGCATCACTACAATCCACAACGCAAAGAGACTGATGAGAATGGTTGCAATCTTGTTGCCAACGCTGAGACGCGTGAACCACGTGACGAGGCCGGGGCGACCATTTTTCACCGCCATTCCCATGTGCGCCGCGCCGACGACGCGCTGCACCGGGCGCGCGGTGGATGCGGGCATCGGACGCACCACATTGCCGGAACGCGCCCAGGGTTTCGCGGGCGCGGACCGCACGCCGACATGAGCGCCGGGCAGCGGTACGGCTTGGGCGCGCGCTGGTTGCGGTTGCGCGGCGGCAGCGTACGACGGCTGCGGGGCGCGGGTATGCGCGCCGTTGCCGCCATTGCCGTTGCCGCTTTTGCGCGGCGCGGCGGCATAGGCGGGCGCGGGCGGCGCATAAGGTTGCGCGACAGGCGCGCGCAGCGGCGGCGCGCTCGAGACACGCGGCGCGCGCGTGCGGGCGCGTTCCAGTTCTTGCGCCATGCGCCGCGTGACGCTCAACGCCAGCGCGGGATACCGCGACAACATGCGGTCAAAATCGCCTTTGGTGATTGCCCACAATTCAATATCGCCGACGGCTTGGACGGTGAGCGGATAAACACCGCTTTGAACGACGGCTTGTTCGCCGAACGATTCTTGCGGGCCCAGCAAATCGAGGACGATTGTTTGGCCGTTTGAACCTTGCGTAATTTCGCGGGCTTCGCCGCCTTCGATGATGTATACAAACTGCGCGGGCTGTCCGGCAAAACAAATGGTTTCGCCCGAACGAAAGCGCAGCGCTTGAACATATTGCGCCACTTCACGCAGTTCGGCTTGGGAAAGGCCTGCAAACAAATTCAATTGTCGTAAATGTCGTTCCACAACATCGCCTTCTGCATTGCCAAGCTTGGAGCTCAGGGCGCGCGACAATGCGAGTGATAATGCCGGATGCTGCACGATGAGTTCATCGTATTCCGTCTTGTACAAAACCCACAGCGTGCTGTCGTCAATGGCTTTGGCGGCTTCGGCGCGCGTGCGGCCCGTGAGCAGCGCCATTTCGCCAAACGATTGTCCGGGCAAAATACGGTCACGCAATTCCGCTTCGGTCGCGGCATCGGACACGAGTTTGACGCGTCCCGATTCGCACAGATAAATGGCGTCGCCGGGCGTGCCTTCGGCGTAAATCAATTCGCCGGCGGGATAATGCCGCATGACAAGCCGTTCCGCAATCGCTTGCAGCGCGCTGTGGTCCGCGTCGGCGAACAATGGCAGCGCCTGCAAACGCGCGACGGCTTGCGCCTGTTCGTCCACGCTCAACGGTTCCGCCAACGCGCGCGCAAACGCGAGTTTCAACGTCGGTTGTTCCGCAATCAGATGGAGATAATCGTTGCGCGTCAAAACCCACGCGTTCACTTCGGTCACGGCAAACGCCGTCGCGGGCTGCGGCTTGCCCGTAATCAAAGCCGTCTGCCCGATGATTTCGCCGTCTTGTAATTCTTGATAATGCTCGCCTTCGCGCGACGCGGTAATGATACGCACCGTACCGGATTCAATCAGAAACGCCGCGTCCGCCGCGTCGCCATTCGCAAAAATTGTATCCCCGCGCTCGTACGCGCGAAATTGCAAACGGTTCGCCAGCGCGTGCGCTTCGGCATCCGAAAGCGCGCCGAGCATGGGATTGGTGGAAAGGCGCTGCGTGACGAGATATTCGTCCAGATGCGCGACGCGCGTGCCGAGCGTGGCGCTAAATTTCAAACCGATGGAGGGATACTGCAAGAGGAGGTCGTGCAAATCGTTGCGCGACAAGACGAGCAAACTACAAGTCGTCGCCGCGCGCGCCGCCGTCGAATACGCGCGATTGAGCAGCAAATCCACTTCGCCGAGCAAACTGCCGGCGCCGAGATTGGCGAGCGCAATCGGGCCCTGCGGCGTGTCGCTTTCAAGTTTTACCCAACCTTGAACAACGACCGCCATGAGTTCGGCAGGACGACCCGCCGAAAAAATTACCGTATTGGTGTTGTATTCTTGGTGACGGAGTCGGCTGCTAATCAGTTCGCGTTCGTCCTCGGACAGGCGCGCAAACAACGGAACTTGGTCTAGCGGTTGTGGTATCACGTGCTTGTAAATTCCTTAAGGATTCTCCGCGACGAATTCTAGACCTCTAAAATTCGCCTCTCGCCGTTGAGTGGAGACTTCCTCGACCCTAAATGGGCGATGCCCTACATCGGGACCTACAGGTTACGGCGCCTGTTGAAAAACCAGCTGCCAGCCCTGTATCGCCGTCAAGTCGCTCCCACATTCTACAATATTAGCGTCAATCCGCAAATCGCTAATAATGTCGCTGGAAGCGTTTTCGACCAGATGAACCGTGTAATTTCCCGGTAAAACAGCCACATCGCCAAAGCCATTGCCGCGTTCGGGCTTGAGACCGGTATAAAACTGCTCATTGCCGCGCGCGGAATTGACCTCGACCAGCACGCCCGGCAAGCCCCGCCCGTTCGTATCGCGGGTTTCGACCTGTATAAACGCGCCGCCGCCGACGCTGGGACAATTCAGCGCGCGTTTTTCGAGCAAAACAAAACGCGGCGCGTTCGGATTCGGTTCGGAGGTGGGCGGAAGCGGCGTGGGCTGCGCTGTAGGCGGAACCGGCGTGGGCGCAACGGCGGTCGGTTCCAGAACAATGACGGTCACGCGCGGCTGCGGCGTCAGATTGCGCGTCGGGCGCGACGTAAAAGTGGCGCGCTGCATAGAAACCGCCGGCGCGTTCAAAGCCAAACGCAATTTGACCAACGCTTGCTGCGTAAGCGGATTCGTTTCCATTTGCGCTAGCGCGGTCACGCGCGCGGCGGCATCCGTCATTTGTAAATAATAGAGCCGTCGCGCAGCCAGCGCGAAATCATTGTCTTGCGCGTACGATGCGGCGACCATTTTGATATAATCGTCCTTGGCCGGAGCGGTCAAATCGTATGGCTGGGCATTGGTGTAACTTACGGGAAAAACGTACCAGGCGAGAAATAATCCCACGCCGACGCCCGCGAACAACGCCAGCAGCCATGTGACAACAAAAGGTCGGAAATTGGAATCCAACTACCTTGCCGCCCGAATGCGCTCGTGTGGGAAAGCGAACGCGTTCCGACGTATCTGCGTTATCCTTTCGATTCGCCCCCCGGGAATGGGCAGAATAACGCGCGGCGTCTGCATGTTGCGTTGTGGGAAAACGCTCCATGCCGCATCATCCGTCAGATGATGGTTTTAAAATTTGCGCTGTTTTGTACAATGCGCGGATGCTACTATAATCTTGCAATGCCGAAGGGGGGAGTCGAACCCCCAAGAGGGTACACCTCACACGATTTTGAGTCGTGCGCGTCTGCCAGTTCCGCCACTTCGGCGTCAATGCGTCTACTATAGACGCGAAAAAAACAAATGTCAACTCTAACCCGCGTCCCCAAAACCATTGCCTGCGCGTGCCGCGTTCAATCTTTGAGGGTACGTCTCGATTCTAAATCTCCAACCCGTACGGTATGAATGAACCGCAAATGATTGCCGAGGCGCAGCGCGGCGATGTGGCTTCGTTTAATCAATTGGTGCGCGCGTATCAATCGCTCGTGTATCACACGGCGTACCGTGTATTGGGCGACGGCGACGCCGCGTCCGACGCCACGCAAGACGCTTTTATCAGCGCGTATAAAAATATCAAATCGTTTCGCGGCGGCTCGTTCAAAGCGTGGTTGCTGCGTATCGTGACGAACGCCTGTTACGACCAATTGCGCGCGAAACAACGCAAGCCCACCGCTTCGCTCGACGCGCTCTTGGTGGACCCGGATAATCCCGCGCCCGGCCTCGGCGAAGCGCACGAAGAATCGCCGCACGCGTACGCCGAACGCCAAGAACTGGGCGAGTGGATTCATCAAGGTTTGCAAGCCCTGCCATACGACCAACGCATTACGCTGGTTCTATCCGATGTGGACGGTTTTGCGTACGAAGAAATCGCGCTGGCGACCAACACCAATGTCGGCACCGTAAAATCTCGCTTGTCGCGCGCGCGCGCCCAGATGCGCGAGTTCCTTTTACAACAAAGGGAACTTTTACCCGATGCGTATCGTCTAAAGAACAGGAAACAAGAGCAGCAAACTCTTGGGATGGAAAATGTTCAAGAATCAAATTCATGATATGGACGCGTGGGTGGAAGAACGCCTGTCCGATTATTTGGATGGTACGCTTTCGCCGCAGGACCGCGCCAAACTCGAAGCGCATTTGCAAACAAGCGAACGCGAGCGCGCGTCTTTGGAATCGCTGCGTTGGACCGTCAATTTACTCAAACAGACGCCCGCGCCGACTCTGCCGCGCCAATTCACTTTGCCGGTGACGCAGCACGCGCCGTCGCGCAGCGCGCCGAGTTGGATGGTGTGGGGTTTGCGCGGCATTGCCGTTGCGGCGACGGCGGCATTTGTCCTTTTGTTGGTTGGAACGTTAATACGTCAACCTTCTAGCGGAGATATAGCAATGACCTCCGGCGCGGCGCCAGCCGCTGCGCCCTCGGTAATGATAGCGCTAGCGCCAACAGCCACCGCGCCAGTAGAACCCGCCGCCGCAGAATCTGCGTCGAGCGCGGCAGCGGACACCGGTCTCGCCGCTACGCCGATTATGATTACGGTCGAGCCGCCTGCTACAGCCGCAGCCATCGTTGCGCCAACGCAAGCCGCGCCGCCCGCGGCAAAAACGCAACCTTCGCCGCAACCGACCCGAGTAACGCGCCCGACCCAAGCGCCGCCGCCAGCGCAAAACGCCAATCCGTCTCCAACCGTCATTACGCCCAAAGTGGCGGAAATGCAACCGACGAACGCGTCGGCGAGCGCGAGCAGCGCCGCAGGGAGCGCGCCGGAATTCGCCACGCCCGAAGCCACCGATACGACGGCGCAGCAACGTTCATTTGGAACGCCAACTATTGAAGGCGTCGTCCTTGCCGAACGCTTGCGAGTGCGCGCGGGACCTGGCTCACACTATCCGACGCTTGGGATTCTTCAGCGCAACGACCGCGTAACGCTTGTAGGCACAAGCGCGCCCCCCGGCTGGTTCGCCATCCAGTATCTGCGCGCCGATACGTTGATTGAAGGATGGGTCGCCGCGCGGCTCATCGGAACGACGGACGCGTTAGACAGTCTGCCCGTCATTACGCCGCCGGTCAACGAAACGCCTGAAAGCGCGCCGCCAACGCTCCAAGCGCCAGAAACAGTAGAGCCGACGGTACCGGCAGAAAACGAAACGCCTTTGGCAGACGTTACGCCAATGCCGGACGAAACGCCGGTTACGCCAACCGCGACGCCGGAAGGATAAACGTCACGCGCGAACCAAAATAAAAATTACCCGTCTCGACGCCATACCGGCGCGAGACGGGTTTCTCTTTTTCGGACACGGCGCGTATAATTTATTCGTTATGTTGATAAATCCGCCGGGCGTTGACACTTTCAAGCCGCGCACGCTGCGCCCCACACGCCCAACCTTTTACGTACGCGAGGTACCGGTGTACGGCGACGCGCTGCTCGCGCCGATGGACGGCTATTCCGATTTGCCGTACCGCCTGATTTGTTATGAACTCGGCTCGGCAATGTCGTACACCGAATTTACCAACGCGGACGGCATTTTGCAAAAACGCTGGAGCGACAGCATCGCGCAAAAATTGAAATTCGACGCGGCGGAAAAGCCGATGACGATTCAAATTTACGGACACGATGTCGAGCGTTTGGTGGAAGCGGCACAGCGCGTGGAACAATTGAACCCGGACATTATAGACCTCAACATGGGCTGCTATGTCAAAGACATCGCCGAGCGCGGCGCGGGTTCCGGGATGCTGCGTTTTCCCGAACGCATCGCCCAATACTTTGCGCGCGTGACGCGCGTCTTGCGCGTGCCGGCGACAGGCAAAATTCGTTTGGGCTGGGACGACACTTTGTATAATTATTTGACGGTCGCAAAAATTCTAGAGGACAATGGCGCGAGTTTGATTGCCGTCCACGCGCGCACCAAAGCGCAAGCGTATCATGGCCACGCAAATTGGGACGCCATCGCCGAAATCAAACAGACCGTGAAAATTCCCGTCATCGGCAACGGCGATGTAAAAACCGTCGCCGACATTGCGCGCATGAAAGAATATACGGGCTGCGACGCCGTGATGATTGGACGCGGCGCGATTGGCAATCCGTGGATTTTTTCGGGACGCGACCGCGACCAAGTGGCGTTGGCGGAACGCGTCGCGCTGCTGCGGCGGCATCTCGCGCTGAATCTGGAATTTTACGGACAGCGCGGCGGCTTGATTCTCTTTCGCAAACACGCGGCGCGTTATATCGCGGGGTTGTACGGCGCGGCGCATTTGCGCGTGCCATTGCTCACCGCCGAATCGGTCCAAGAGTTTGACGATTTGCTGGGTCAATATCAAACCGACGCGCACGAGTTTGTGCAGCGCGAACACACCGCGCTCGGCTTGGCTGTTTGAACGCCGCGCCGCGCAATGCTTGCGTTTGCAGAATCGGCGGCTTGCCCGCCGATTTTTTTATTGCCCGCAAAACGCGCGCAGGATGCGAACAAACGAAACGGGGTCTTCGCATTGCGGCATGTGACCGACGCGCGCAATGACCGCCAATTGCGCGTCGGGAATATCCGCCGCGATTTCCCGCGCGCGCGAAAGCGGCGCTAGTTTGTCGCGTTCGCCCCAAATCAATTGCGTCGGCTGCGAGGGAATTTTTTGCGTCGGTAGTTCACTAAAGATTACTTGGCGCGACAACGCGCGGAATCCGTAGGAAACGGCTTGGCTCGCGCGCACAACGTCCGGCGTCGCCAGCGCGGGATTGGCAAAGACGCGGCGAATTCCTTTTTCCGAAAATAACTGGCGGCGCGCCAACTCGAAAAATGGCGCGCTCCACGACGCGCGCGCGGCGCGGCGCGCCAATTTCGGCAAAGCGACCAAACGGCCGCCATCCACCAAAACCAAACGCGATACGCGCGTCGGATTTTCTGCCGCGTACAACCGCGCAAAGGATGCGCCAAACGCATTGCCCGCGACGACGACCTCGGATAGATTGAGCAATTCTTGGACGCGCGCGAGCCATGCTAAAAATTCCGTCCACGACGCGTTGGGCAATTCCACCGTGCCGCCAAAGCGCGGCAAATCGGGCGCGACGACGTGAAACGATTCCGCCAGCGTTTCCCACACCGTCCGCCAATACCAGGGCGCGTCGCCCATGCCGCCGTGGAGCAGCAAGAGCTGCGTGCCGTCGCCGCCGCGCCACACGCGCACCTGCCGCGCCGCAATGCGTATTAACTCGGGTTTAATCTGCGTCATGTAAAATTTGACCGCCCAACTTTGGCAAGCCGCGCGACCGGATAAACGGATAAACCGCCGCAAAGCGAAAAATTGGTTGGAGGAACAAGATGAATCAACGCAAGCCGTTATCGCACGAGACGATGCTTTTTACAATGAATCGCCGCCAGTTTCTGGTGCGCGCAGTCCCCATCGCGGCGGGCGCATTACTTTTGGCGGCGTGTTCGCCCGACGCCGCGCCCACCGCGCCCCAAGCGGTTTCCGCGCGTCCGACGCTCACGCCCATTCCATCTGGAGCGTCCGACGCGCCCGCCGCGCTGGTGAATGGTTTGCCCCCCGCGCTCGCGCACGCCGAACCGTACGCCAGCGTCAATACGGATGAATTGGGCGACGCGCTCAATACGTTTGAACAAATCACCACGTACAACAACTATTACGAATTTTCGACAGACAAAGAGGGTCCCGCCAAACTCGCGCAAAATTTTCAAACGACGCCGTGGAACGTCGAGGTGAGCGGTCTGGTCAACAAACCGCGCACGTTTTCGCTCGCCGAATTGTACACGCTGTTCAAACATGACGAATACATTTATCGGCTGCGCTGCGTCGAAGCGTGGTCGGAAGTGATTCCGTGGGCGGGCTTTCATCTCGGCGCTTTGTTGAAAATGGTCGAGCCGCAGCCGCAAGCCAAGTTTGTAAAATTTACCAGCGTCTTGCGTAAAGACCAAATGCCAAATCAAAATTTGCCGATTCTGTCATGGCCCTATGTCGAAGGGTTGCGCGTGGACGAGGCGCTAAATAATTTGACGATTCTGGCGACGGGGATGTACGGGAAACCTTTGACGAATCAACAAGGCGCGCCCGTGCGTCTGGTCGTGCCGTGGAAATACGGTTTCAAAAGCATCAAGGCGATTGTAAAAATCGAATTGACCGACCAGATGCCGGTGTCGGCGTGGACGGACGCGGCGCCGGACGAATACGGTTTTTACGCGAATGTGAATCCCGCCGTGAATCATCCGCGCTGGTCGCAAGCGACCGAGCGCCGCATCGGACAAACGGGACGCCGCCGCACGCTGCCGTTCAACGGCTATGAGGACCAAGTGGCAAGTTTGTATAACGGACTCGATTTGCGCGAGAATTATTGAGCCGACAGATTCACAGCTTTATTTGTTCGACCGCGCGTTGCATCGCCTGAACGCGATACGCGTTATTCCGCGCGTCGCAGGCGGTCAACGTTTCCGTTCGCATGACAAACAAACAACCCGTTGGAACGAGCAAAAAAAATTGGCTGCGCGAGAATTGGCTGCGCGTCCTTACGCATGTCGGCGCGTGGCTGCCGGGCATGTGGCTCGCGTGGAATTGGTTTCATAACAATTTGGGCGCGGACCCCGTGACGACGCTGAACAATGTCACAGGACGCGCGGCGATGGTTTTGCTGCTGTTGTGTTTGGCGGCGACGCCGTTGTACATTGTGACCGGCTGGCGGCAAGGGCTCGCCGTGCGGCGCGCGCTCGGTTTGTACGCGTTCGCGTATGCGGCGCTTCATTTCGCCAATTTCATCGTTCTCGATTACGGTTTGGATTTGCAATTTATTCTTGACGACGGCATTCAGACCAAGCCGTATATTCTCGTCGGCTTGACCGCGCTGCTGGCGCTGAGCGCGCTCGCAATCACTTCGACCAAAGGTTGGCAAAAAAGATTGCGCCGCCAATGGACGCGTTTACACGCGCTGATTTATCCCGCCGGCGTTTTGGTCATGCTGCATTTTTTCTGGCAAGCCAAAGCGGCGGAAAAAATAGAGCCGCTGCTTTACGCGGCGCTTTTGGGTTTGCTCTTGCTCGTGCGCGTAACGCCGCTTCGCAAAGCCATCGTCGGTCGGCGCCAACGCGGCAAAACGCCCAAGCGGTCAACCATTGCCGCGCCCGAACCCGCCGCGCTGACGACGCCCCCCCAACCGACCGAATAAAAAAAAAGGCGAGACGCATTTTGCATCTCGCCTTTTTCATTAACTCAACACATCGTTTGGGAAACCAAACAGTCCCGGCGCGCCGCCGGTGTGCCAAAAAATAATCGTCGAATTTTCTTTTAACACGCCGCGCTGTCGCAAATCGAACAAACCCGCCATCGTTTTCGCGGTGTACACGGGGTCGAGAAAAATGCCTTCGCGTTGCGCGACGCGATAAATTGCGGCGCGCGCTTCGGGCGTAATTTTCGTGTATCCCGCGCCGAGATATTCGCCATGCACAATGAGCTCGGCGGCGGCAACGTCCAGCGGCTGCGCGATAAAATGCGCGGTCTCGGTCAACAAACGCGCCAGCCGCGCGCGACATTCGTCCACCGGCCGACTCACCGTAACGCCATGCACCGGCACATTCAAGCCAAAAAATTTTACGCCCGCCAAAATGCCCGCGTGCGTGCCGCACGAACCGGTCGTCAGCGCAATCGCATCGGGTTGAATGTTTTGCGCGCGCAATTGCGTCTGGAGTTCTTGGACGGCGAGCATGTACGCGACGCAGCCGCGCGGAGTCGAGCCGCCGACAGGAATGAGATACGGTTTGCGGCCCTGGGCGCGCAAATCCTCACAGACATTTTCGATGGCGCGTTCGGTCGCGTTCTTGTCGGCGTTGGCGTAAATCAATTGCGCGCCGAGAATTTCGTCGAGCAACATATTGCCGTTGCGTTCGCCGCCGGAGGAAGCAAAAAATACGCCCACCGCGTCCAGCCCCGCTTTGCGCGCGGCGGCGGCGGTCGAACGGATGTGATTCGATTGCACGCCGCCGCCCGTCACCAAGACGTCGCAATTTTTTTCGAGCGCATCCGCGACGAGAAATTCCAGCTTGCGCGCTTTATTGCCGCCGAGCGCAAAGCCGGTCAAGTCGTCGCGTTTCATCAAAATCCGCGCGCCGAGTTCTTGCGACAAGCGCGGCAATTCGTCCAGCGGCGTCGGCAGCGTGGCGAGAGGAAAACGGGGGAGAGAGGTGAAATTCATTGTACAAGAAAATTGTTTTTGCTTTTCAGTTGGCGCTTGGCGCTTGCTCGCCGCGCGCAATCAACGGTTCCGCGCGGCCCAACAAGCCAAGACGTTTTTTGAATAGAAACATCAAATTGGCGAACCCATCGCGCCAGAGATTGAGTTTGCTTTCGCCGTGACGCTCTTTGTAATAAATCACCAATTCGCGCGCGTGAACGTTCGGCAGCGTGAACGCTTCGAGTTTGATTTCTTCGGAAAACGCCATCGTGTCGCTGGTGAGATTCATGCGCGCCAAAAGTTCGCGTTTGAAAACCCACATGCCCGATTGCGAATCGTGGATGCGAAACCAAAAAATGAGCCAGATGAAAACATTGAGAATATCGTTGCCCAGCACGCGCAAAAAACTGCTCGGGCGGTCTTTGTGACCGGTGCGGTCGCACGAAATAAAATCAATGTCCTCTTCCAGCATCACGTCGAGCAGGATGGGAATAAAATTGCGCGGGTACGTGCCGTCGCCGTCCATCGTCACGATAATGTCGCCGGTCGCGTTGGCGAGACCCGTTTTATACGCGCGCCCATAGCCGCGCCGCGTTTCAGGAATCACCGTCCAACCAAAGGAACGCGCGACGGCGGCGGTGTTGTCGGTAGAATTGTTGTCCACGACGATAACTTGGTCAACGAACGCGGGCAGGTCGCGCGCGATTTGGGGCAACCCTTTTTCTTCATTGAGGCAGGGCATGACGAGCGAAAT
>JAJVIA010000036.1:25378-31668 GCA_022072245.1 Anaerolineae bacterium | reverse complement strand
GATGCGCCGATTGTGACCGACCGCGCGACAAAAAGTATTTCGCAGGAAAATACGTTCGAGCGCGATGTGCGGACGCCCGACGTGTTGTATCAATATCTCGACGAAATGAGCGCGGGCGTCGCGCGCGATTTGGCGCGCGAAGAATTGTTGGCGCGTACGATTGCGCTGAAATTGCGTTACGAAGATTTCACCACCATCACGCGGCAAACGACGCTGCGCGCGCCGACCGCAGACGAGAACGTCATTCGCAAAACTGCGCGCGAACTATTGGATAAACATTGGGAACGCGCCCAAGCTGTGCGTTTGCTCGGCGTCGGCGTCCACAATTTATTGGAACAGAACGAAACGTGGCAGATGGAATTGGGGCTGGGCGAGTAGCGCCCGACGTTTGCAAGTTGGCAGGGGCGCGCGAGACGCGGCGGCGAAACGTCGCGCTTTATTGTCGCGCGGGCAGCAGCGCGCGCACAATCAACGCGAGTCCGCCGACGAGCAACACGAGCATGCCGAGCGTGACAAACAATGTCGCGGGCGCGAAATAGATTTGCAGATTGGCGAGGATGCCGATAAGCATGACGAGCAAACTGCCCGCGGTGAGAATCCATCCGAAGGGGTTGCGATAATTGAAAAACAGAATCGCGACGCCGATGAGGAAAAAGATGAGCGTAATCCCAAACGCGGAAACTTGGCCGAATACGGGCAGATGCCAACCCCAAAAGGTGTTGGTGACGACGATTTGGTTCATGAGCATATAACCGCCCGCGAGCGCCATGATGACGCCGATAACAAAAAGACCAATCCCGCCCGGTGTGCCGCCTGCGCCGCGTTTCATAGCATTTGCTCCTCTGCGTTGGAACGACAAAATTGTAATTTGTCTCATATTATAACGCGTGTTTCTCAATAACGCGCGCTGAAAACAAGCCCGCGCCAAAATGCGGACGCATTGCAAAATCACAAAATCCAGCGCGCCCTCACAAGTTTCACCCGTTTGCGTTAGCGCGGGCGCATAAATACTTGCGCGAGTAGAATTATGCCGAGCAACACCAGCAAGAGGGGCCAATACGTTCCCAAGAACGCGAACGCGCCGCGCATGGAACTAAAAAATAAAAACGCCGCGCCGCTGAGAACGATTAGCGTTCCGCCTATAACGATGCCGTTCCGCAGGTTTCCTTCCATCACGTGCATTAAAAATAAACCGACGCCAAATAAGCCGGGCAGCAAGGTCCACATATACGACCAACTCGCCCAATCGCCGGTCGCGTTTTGCCAATATAAAATCGCGCCGACGCCGCTGACCACTACCGCCGCGACCAACCAGCGCGGGTTGCGCGTCAAGAGCGCCGCCGCTAAAAATACTCCGCCCAAGCCCACCAACAACAGGGGCCAGTTTGATTCATTGAGCGCATAGACGCGCAGCGCGGGAAAAAATTGGAGCGCCAATAAATACGCGCCGAGTAAAATCAACGTCAGCGCCACAACCGCGCGTCCCGTCTTGTCGGACATGTCGAACCTCCCATCAAGAATGTGTTTTTATTTTCTCACAAAATAGAATTTTTGCGCCGCGCCGCGCCGCGTTTGCCAAGCTTGCAACTTTTACGCGCTGATTTGTGTATAAAGAGTGAACTATGCGCGAAACCTTTACCTTTGCGGCGCCGCGGTTGGCGTGGCGCGCGTCTTTGGCACGCAGAATGGATGCGCTAAACAAACTCGCCGATGCCGAACTCGTCGCGCGAACTTTGCAAGGCAATCGCGACGCGTACGGCGAATTGGTGCGACGGCATCAAACGTTCGCGTACAATGTCGCGCTGCGCGTGGTGGGCAATCGCGCCGACGCACTTGACGTGACCCAGGACGCGTTTGTGCGCGCGTATGACGCGCTCGCGTCGTTCGATGCGACGCGCCCCTTTGCGCCGTGGTTGTCTGCGGTTGTCACAAACCTCGCGCTGAATTTTGTACAGCGCAAACGCCCCGCTTTGGAACTGCAAGAGGATTTGCGCGCCGCGTCCCACTCCGACCCGGCGCACCGCGCGTTGGAAAATGAGCAGCAAGCGCGCGTGCGCGCGGCATTGCGCGAATTGCCGCCGCACTGGCGCGCAGTGGTGGAACTGCGTCATTTTCAGGACATGTCGTATGACGAAATTGCCGACGCGCTCGACCTGTCAATCAGCGATGTCAAGAGTCATCTCTTTCGGGCGCGCCAAAAACTCAAACAACTGCTCGAGGTTTCGGAATAATGCCGCATCCGGATTTTGTCACACTGAATTTGTATCTCGACGACGCGTTGGACGCGCCCGCGCGCGCGCGACTGGACGCGCATCTCGCGCAATGCGACGCGTGCCGCGCGGAATTGGACGCTTTACAAAATGTCGCGGGCGCGTTCGCCGCGTGGCGCAGTGAACCAATCCCGCGCGATGTGAGCGCGCCGGTGATGGCGCGGGTGCGGCAACGGCCTGTCCCCGGTTCGCGCGCGCGTTGGGGCGTTGCGGCGCTGGGCGCCCAAGTCGCATTGATTATTTTGCTGGTCGCGTGGGCTTTGCCGCAGCTCTTGCGCGCGTTGACGGGCGTGAATCTGCCGTTGGCGGTACTGCCTGCATGGAATTGGAAGCTGCCGATGTTTTCCCTGCCCGCGCTGCCGGGGGCGTCGTTTCCCCTGCCCGCGTTATCGCTTTGGATGTGGGGCGCGCTGCTCGCGGGCGCAGTCATTCTGTGGTTCATCGGCAACCGTTTGATCTGGCGCACGCTTGCAAACAAGCGGGAGGCATTGCAGTGAATTTGGAACAACTCATCGTCCTGATTTTGATTTTGCTGATAACGGGCATCGGTCTCGCCGCGTTGACGCTCTTGTGCGATGTGATACTGATGCGGTTCGTGCGCCGCGCGCGCGCGGCGATTTCGCAACTGCCGCTGCGCGCGTTGATTATCGGCGGCATCAATTTTGTTTTTTTCGGCGTCGTCGGTTTTGTGTTGTTTGCCGTCGCACAGGAAGCGGAGAATGGCGGCGCGAATGGGATTGCGGGCATCTTGCGTTTGCTCGGCGTCGTAGAAATTTTGGCGTTGGCGTCGTTTCTGATATTGGGTTTGACCGCGAGCGCGCGTTGGGTCGGCGAAAAAATCGCGCCCGACGCGCACGCGCCGCGCCAAATTATTTCGGGCATTATCGTCATCGAACTCGCTTCGCTCGCGCCGTTGGTCGGATGGATTGTGGTCCCGCTCGCGGCAACATTGCTTGGCTATGGCGCGGTGATTGTGGCGTTGGTGCGGCGAAGAGATTAGGGACTGGAGATTGGCGCTGCGATATGCGATTTGTGAGATGCGATTCGCAGAAAGCAAAACCGAAATCAGAAATCCGAAATCATAAATCAGGAATCGGCAATTTCAGCGGAGGTCGTATGGGTATCGGTATCGGCGATATTACGGCGGTGTTTGTAACGCTCGCGGCGGTGGGGGTGGTATTTCCCGGTTTATTGTTGACGTGGTTACTGCTGTTGCCCGCAACCGTAGAACGCGCGCGCGAACGCGTAACGCGCACGCCGTGGCAAGTTTTTTTCCTCGGCGCAATTGCGCTGCTTGGAATGGGGATACCGCTTGCGTTGTTGAACGCGGCGGCAGGACCATTGCAATTCATCCGCATCTTGAGCGTATTTGCGCTGCTGGCGCTTGTGAGCATTGGCGCGGCGGGCGTCGCGGCAATGATGGGCGAACGATTGCGCGGGCAAGGCGTGAATGTGACAACGCCGGGCGCGTTGGTGCGCGGCGCGATTGCGTTGGAATTTGCAATGGTATTTCCGTTCGTCGGCTGGTTTATTGTTTTGCCGTTGATTGCAATCCTTGCGTTCGGCGCGGCGCTTTTTGCTTTGCTTCGCTGGACTCCGCGCGATGCGTCCGCCGCGCCGCGCGCTGCGGCAACCGCGAACGCTCCCGCGCTGGGCGATGCGCGTCAAGCGACATAACTCGATTTTGATATTCGCATGAAGCGTCGTCAATTTCTCACGTTGAGCGGCATCGCCGCCGCATCCCTCGCCATGAGCGCGTGCGCGCCCGCGCGCGAAATCGTCAAACGCACACGCGGCGGAAATGAATTTGTCGTTACGCCGCGCGCGTCCGCTGAAAATTGGCGCGTGCTGGAACGTTTGACGTTTGCGCCGCGCGCCCAAGAAGTTTTGCGCGTGAATGAAATCGGGCGCGACGCGTGGCTCGAAGAACAACTTGCGCCGGAAACGCTGGACGATTGGGAATGTGATTCGCGCACGCGCGGCATGGATACGTTGTGGATGGACGCGGACCTTGCCCTGAATGTGCGGACGGAAGGCATCAAGCCCGAACTGCAAGGCGCGCGCGTTTTGCGCGCGGTGTATTCCAAACGCCAATTCTATGAGAACGTCGTCGAATTTTGGACCGACCATTTCAGCATTTCGATTGACAAATTCGATTGCTTGTGGCTCAAAGGCGTGGACGACCGCGAAGTGATTCGCAAACACGCGTTCGGCAATTTCGCGGATTTGTTGTGGGCGTCCATGCACTCGCCCGCGATGCTGCATTATCTGGACAATCAAGACAATTTCGCGCACGCGCCGAATGAAAATTATGCGCGCGAATTGTTGGAGCTACATTCGCTCGGCGTGGACGCGGGTTATACGCAGCGCGATGTGCGCGAGACGGCGCGCGCCTTGACTGGATGGACGGTGAATCAAGGTTGGCGGCGCGGGCGTTTCGAGTTTAACGCGGCGCAGCATGACGATGGCGCGAAAATGATTTTGGGCGCGGCGCTTGCGGCGGGCGGCGGGGAGCGCGACGGCGAGCGCGTGTTTCACGCAATTCTGGCGCATCCGGCGCTGCCGCGTTTTATTGCGCGCAAATTGGTACGGCGTTTTGTGGCGGATGCGCCGCCGCCCGCGTTGGTGGAACGCGTCGCGCAAACATTCGCGCAAACGCGCGGCGATATCAAAGCCGTGTTGCGCGCGATGTTTGATGCGGATGAATTTCAAAATGTGCCGCCAAAATATAAACGTCCGCTCGATTTTGTCGCGGGCGCGCTGCGGCAATTGGACGCGGAAACCAATGCGGGCGCGCCGATTCAGGACGCGCTGACGCGGATGGGACAGCCATTGTTTCAATGGGCGACGCCGGATGGTTTTCCCGACACGACAAACGCGTGGAAAAACAATCTGCTGCCGCGTTGGCAGTTTGCGCTCGCGCTCGCGGGAAATGAATTGCAAGGCACGCGCGTCGCGTGGGAAAGTTTGGCGCATGTCGCAAACGATGCCTCCTTTGTCGGCGCGTTGCAGGGATTCAGTACGCGGCTGCTCGGTTTTGAGTTACCCAAGACTGTTGCGGACGAACTGCAAGCGCAGTGGCGCAATTTGGATACGGATTTGATTCTGCCGTCCGCGCTCGCGCTCGTGTTGGCGTCGACGCAGTACCAGTGGAAATGAAAAAATTTCAGATTTCAGATTTTTGATTGCAAATTGAAATGCGGCAAATCTGAAATCTCAAATCTTGAATTTGAAATGATAACGCGTCGTACGTTTCTCCAATCCGCGCTGGCGACTTTGACCTTTAGTGTGTTTCCGACTTGGATGCCGCGCCTAGCGTTCACGCCGCAAAACGCCGCGCCGCGCGGCGATGTGTTGGTGTGTTTGTTTTTGCGCGGCGCGGCGGATGCGCTCAACATTGTCGTGCCGTATGGCGAGGACGAATATTATCGCCAGCGTCCGACGATTGCGATTGCGCGTCCCGACGATGCGCGCGCCGATGCCGCGCAACGCGTTCGCAATCTCGACGGTTTTTTTGGTTTGCATCCCGCGCTCGCGCCGCTACTGCCCGCGTGGCAGCAAAAGGAATTGGCGTTTGTACATGCCTGCGGCGCGCCGGATGAATCGCGTTCGCATTTTCAGGCGATGGAATTGATGGAGCGCGGCGTCGAAGCGGCGAGCGGGCCCGCGTCGGGTTGGCTGGGACGACATCTCGCGTCGCTGGATACGCAAAACAATTCGCCGCTGCGCGCATTGAGTATCGGCGAACGTGTGCCGCGTATGTTGCAGGGCAATGTGCCTGCGACCGCGCTTCGCTCGATTACGGATTTTCATCTCAAGGGTGACGGCGCTGCCGCGCAGGAAATGCAGCGCGCGCTCGCGCGTTTGTATGCCGACGACGCAGTGTTGGGCGAGAATGGACGCGAAACATTGGACACGCTCGCGTTGATTGAAAAATTAAATGCGACAGAATATACTCCGCGTCGCGGTGCGCAGTATCCCGATTCGGAATTGGGCATGGGGTTGAAACAAATTGCGGCG
>JAJVIA010000036.1:0-25278 GCA_022072245.1 Anaerolineae bacterium | reverse complement strand
GAATGGACGCGAAACATTGGACACGCTCGCGTTGATTGAAAAATTAAATGCGACAGAATATACTCCGCGTCGCGGTGCGCAGTATCCCGATTCGGAATTGGGCATGGGGTTGAAACAAATTGCGGCGCTGTTCAAAGCAGAGGTTGGTTTGGAAATCGCGTGCGTGGACGTTGGCGGTTGGGATACGCACGTCGCGCAAGGAGGCGGGGCAGGCGCGATGGCGGAACTGCTGCGCGATGTGGGCGCGTCGCTTGCGGCGTTTTACGCTGATGTGCGCGCGGATTCAAGTAAATTGAGCATTGTGGTCATGTCGGAATTCGGACGCCGCGTGCAAGAGAATGGCGGTTTGGGCACGGACCATGGACACGGCAGCGTAATGTGGTTGTTGGGCGGCGGGATACGCGGCGGGCGCGTGCATGGCGCATGGAACGGCTTGCAGCCCGAGGCGTTGTTCGAGGGGATTGATTTAGCGGTGACGACGGATTATCGCGATGTTTTGGGCGAAATCTTGCTCAAGCGGTTGGGCAACGCGAATTTGGACGCGGTGTTTCCAAACCATCGCGTGACAATGCGCGGCGTGACGCGTTGAAAAAAATTAGAGCCCAGATTGGGCTGCGATATTTTGGGCATCACGCCGCGCCGCGCGGGGTTGAAAATGAAACGGGGTCTGCTTTTGGCAGACCCCGTTTTTTTTACCGAATGTTGACGTTGAGAATGAGGGAACGGTCCGCGACGGTGCAGCCGCCATACGAACCTGCGACATAGACTTGGATTTTGTGCGCGCCGCTCGAAACGTTCTTGCGCCACCCGTTCATTGTCACAGTCAAACCGCTCGGCACGATTTTGTTGGCGGCGTCGCCGTCGCCAAATAATTGATACAAGCCGGGCGTCAAGAGATTGTTGTTGGTCGTGTTGTTGTCGAGATAGATTTTTCCGATGCAATAGGCGTATTGCCCGGAATTATCGGGTTGGAGAAAGGAACTCCACACGGCTTGGACATCCGCTTTTTTGCCGCTCGGCACATCAAAACTGACTTCGTTCACGAGAAACTCTTGATTGGCGTCAATGTTGATATAGGTATTGGACGAAGTTGCGGCAAGCCGCACTTGACCCGCTTTCCACAAGGCGCTGACTGCATCCGTATCTGCGAGCGCAACGGCGCCGCCGCCCAAGAGCGCGAACACAAGGCCAAAAATAAAAAGGTGCCAAACCTTGAGATTGCCGTTCAATACGTTCCGCATGAACCCCTCCTTGAGGTTGAATCTGCGGCAGACGGTCGTCGTCTGTCGCGTTGGATTGTGTGCCGCAGGCGGCGGAGGATGTGAAACTTGCCGGAGAGCATCGCGATTTACAAATCTATCCGGCGCCGGGTTTTGGTAAGGTACCGTGGTCGCAAGCCAAGCGTCAAAGCAAACCGGGCGGCAAGGCGCCGACGGTTATTTACTGAACGGAGCGATTTTACTTTATTTTTTTCAGAAAGGAAACCGCGAATTTTTCAGATTCATGGCGGTTGAAACGGTTGGGGTGGGTTCCGCATTGGGCGCGTCCACTCTTTCCGTCAACGTCGTATCCGCCGAAACCCAACAGTCGCCCACCGAACCATCGGGACACAGCACGCGCCACCATGTCGCCTCCGCGTTCGTGACGCCGGTGACTTGGACCGTTTGTCCTGCGTACACGCCGCCGACGATATCGTATTGCACGCCGGGACCTTTGCGAATGTTAATGTCCTGTTTCGCGCGCACATATTTTACATCGGTCGCTTTGGTCGGAAAGGTGGACGCGGCATTGGGCGTGACGGTGACGGGAATCGGCGTGTCGCTCAAGACGCGCGTCCGGGTAGCGGACGCGGTGGGCGCGCTGACAGAGCCGTTTGATTCCGGCGTCGCGGTGACGACAATGATGATGGGCGTTGGCGCGGGCGGCTGCAAGGCGGCGCAGCCGCTGCCCAACAGCAAAAGGGTCAAGGCGTACAGAAATTGACGCATGGCGCTCCTATGGCCAAATGGATATTTTTCAAGACGCCCCAAGCGCGCGTTTTGTTCCGCGCGCCGCGCGCGCATAAAAAGAACCCCGTGAAATCGCGGAACGATTGCGTGGGGTTCGGGCGGCGACTTTTTTTCTTTTGAGGCGCGGCGACGTTTAGCGTTTGCGCGGGCGCAAGCCGCCGTCGTCTAGCAAATCGCGCGGCAGATCCGCATCGTCGTCGTTTTCATCCGCATCGTCTTGGTCCAGCTCTTGGGCGAGCAGCGCTTCTTCTTCGCTTTCGAGTCCAATATCCACGAGCAGCATTGCGGAACCGTTGGCAAATTCGAGTTCGTCCAGGGCGTCTTGCGCGATTTCGGCGGCGACCTCGTCAGCGCCTTGAATCACGGCGACGAGCGCGCGGCGCGCTTCTTTGCCGCCGATTTGACCGAGCGACGTGAGCGCCGCGTTTGAGACGTCGCGGTCGGCGTCCTCAACCAATTCAATCAGCCGTGGCACGACGGCTTGAAATTCCAATTCGCCCACCGCGCGCGCGGCTTCAAAGCGCAGCTGCGGGTCGGGCGAATACAATTCTTGCGCGGCGATGCGTTTCCAGTACGGGTCGGCGTTGCGCCCCATCGCAAATACGGCGGTCGCGCGCATTGACGCGTCGTCGCTGGCGTACGCCGAAGCGATAATGTCGCGCACCGTTTCGTTGCCGAGATAGGCGATGGATTCAATCGCGCGGCGGCGCACCAACGCGTCGTCATTGCTGCGAATGACCGCGAGCAGCGCGGTTTCGATTTCGTCGCCCAGCGCGGCGGGCGCGCGTTTGGTTTCCGCCAGCAAAAGAAAATGGCCGAGGCCTTCGGCGGCGGCGGCGCGCACGCGCGCGGCGGGGTCGCTGCGGAGCGCGCCAATCAATTGGGCGGCTAGCGCGATGTCGTCTTCTTCCCACAAGCCATGAATGGCGTTGGCGCGCACGTCCGCATCTTCGTCGTCGAGCAGATACCGAAAGATGCGCGAAAAGTCGGCTTCGATGCGCTCTTCGGCGAGTTCCGCCAACGCCTGCGTCAGGCGCGCGCGTTTAGCGGCGGCAAGGGTTTGCCAGATGGCGGCAAATTGCTGCATTTCTTGACGGTTCAAATCGGACAAGGCAAACAAGAGCGAAGGCGACAGCGAGAGCTCGTCGCTTTGCAAATAACGCAGCGCGGATTTGAAATCCGTATCTATGATGCGTTCCGGGCGTTGTTTCATCAATTCGGTCTTTCTAGCAGCGGGCAAAATTTTACGCATGTCCTTTGGTCAAAATTATAGCACAAAGCTTACAGCGCGCGGCGGGGAATTTGCGCGGTTAGGGCATCCCCCAAAGTTGAATATAATAGCAACGTTTGCTGCGCGGCAGCGAAATCATATAGCGCGCAACATTTTGAACGCGTTTGAAGGAGTACGACTATTACATGGAAATTATTGCGGCATAACGGGATTGCGTTTCCGCCCGAATATACGCCGCGCGGGCTAGCCGTTACGATTGGCGGCGCGCTCGTCAAACTGGAACCATTGCAAGAAGAAATGCTGATGGCGTGGGCAAAAAAAATCGGCACGCCGTATGTGGACGACCCTGTGTTTCAGGCGAATTTTTTGTTTTCCTTGCGCGAGCAATGGAGCGCGGTTTTCGCGGGCGTAGAAATCGCGGACATTGATTGGCGCGAATTGAGCGCCATCGCGCAGAGTGAAAAATTGGCGAACCTGCCCGAAGAAAAACGCAAGGAACTTGCAGCGCAGCGCAAAATCGAACGCGCGGAACTCAAAACCAAATACGGTTATGCGCGGGTGGACGACCATGAGGTCGAAATCGGCGCGTATCTCATCGAGCCGCCGGGCATTTTCATGGGGCGCGGCGCGCATCCGTTGCGCGGGCGTTGGAAACCGCGCGTCTATTCGTATCAGGTCACTTTGAATTTGGACGAGGACGCGGAAATTCCAAGCGCGCCGCACGGCAGTTGGGCGGGCATTGTTCACGAACACGATTCGTTATGGATTGCGCGTTGGACCGAAACCTTGACCGACAAAATCAAATACGTGTGGCTCGCCGAAACTTCGCATCTGCGTCAAGAGCGCGAGCGCGCCAAGTACGACAAGGCGTGGAAACTCGAAGAGAATCTGAGAGAGGTGCGCGCGGCGATTCGCAAAGGGATGCGCGACAAGGACGAAAAGAAACGGCAGGTGGCGACGGTCGCGTATTTGATTGACCGCCTCGCGATGCGCGTGGGCGATGAAAAGGACGAGGACGAAGCCGACACGGTGGGCGCGTCCACGCTGCGCGTTGAACATGTGAACGTCGGCGCCCAAGCAATCACATTCGATTTTCTCGGCAAGGACAGCGTGCGCTGGGAAAAAGCGTTGCCGCTTGCAGATGACAACGACCGCGCGCTCGCGGACAACCTTAAGGAATTTGAACGCGGCAAAGCGCCGACCGCGCAGCTCTTTCCCGACATTACTTCGGCGCGCGTGAACGATTTTTTGAAAAGCGTCATGCCCGGTTTGTCCGCCAAAGTGTTTCGCACGTATCACGCGACGACGACGGTGGACCGTTATCTGGACGGCAGCGGCAAATTGAAAAAAGACGCGACGGACGCGCAAAAGGAATACGCGGCGAAAATGGCGAATCTGCAAGCCGCCATCCAGTGCAATCACAAACGCACGCCGCCGAAAACGTGGGCGCAAAGTTTAGAAAAGCGCGCGCAGAGCGTGGAAAAATTGCGCGCGGCGAAACCGGATTTGGCGAAACTCGACGCGGCGGTGGCGGCGCGACAAGCCGCGCTTGAAAAAGCGCTGGCGGACCAAAAAGCGCTCGAGGCGGGTTCTGGCGCGCTGCCCAAAAAGCAAGCGGCGCTTGAAGCGCTCCGAGCCAAACCGCGTCCAGAGAACGACGAGAAAAAACAAAAAGAGTACGACAAGAAACTCAAGCAAGCCGAAAAAGCCGTGCGCGATGCGGAAAAAAATCTCAAACAAAAAGCGAAACGCAGCAAAGACCGCGTCGCCGCCGCGCATAAAGCATTGCTCGCCGCCCAAGACGCGCGCCAACGCGCTAAAGTTAATTACAACGAACGTTTGCAGCGCGCCGAGCTGCAACTAAAGCTCGTCCGCGAAACCAAAGATTACGCGCTCAACACGTCGCTGAAAAATTACATTGACCCGCGCGTGTACAAAGATTGGGGCGAGCGCGTCGGGTACGATTGGAAAAAGTTGTACACCGGTTCATTGCAAAAGAAATTCACGTGGGCGATGCAGGACGACAGTCAGGAACAGACTGAAGAAACGGAAGAATGAAACGGGCGTGGGATTTTTTCCCACGCCTCTTTATTGGACGCGGATGTACGCGGAGGAACGCGGATTATTTTTTTACACCCGACGCATGGAAAGCAAGGAGGTATCATGTTTCCGCATTTGCGCGTGGCGCGACCGACGGACCGCATGGACGAAATTGTAAAATTTTATCGCGATGGTTTGGGCTTGGATGTGCTTGCGTCGTTTCAAGACCATGAAGGTTTCGACGGCGTCATGTTGGGCAAAGCGGGCGCGGCGTACCATTTTGAATTTACACACGCGCACGGACACGATGCGGGACGCGCGCCAACGCAGGACAATTTGATTGTGTTTTATTTGCCCGACGAAGCGGAATGGCGCGCGGGGGTGGAACGCATGACTGCGCATGGATACGAACCCGTTGCGGCGTTTAATCCGTATTGGGATGCGCGCGGCAAAACGTTCGAGGACGCGGACGGGTACCGCGTGGTTTTGCAAAACGCGGCGTGGGTGTAGCAAAAGCGTAAGCTTGCGTACTTGAACTGTATCGCAATTCAAAATAGAATCTGGGCAGTAAGAATGACCATGCCTCCGATGCGGCGCATTGAATTGTTGGGCGGCTTGCGCGTGACCGAAAACGCGCAAGCTCTGAACGTGTCCGGCGCGCGTGCGGTGAGTTTATTGGCGTACCTCGCGCTGTATCCGCACACGCGGCACACGCGCGAATTTCTCGCCGAGCTGCTCTCGCCCGACGCGCCGCCCGAACGCGTGCGCCGCAATTTTTCCGACGCGCTCTATCGCCTGCGACAAACGCTCGGCGCAGCTTGGGTTGAGGCGGATGCGGAACGCGTGTGGCTGGCAGACGATGTCGCACTGACGACGGACGTTTGGGAATTTGAACAGCTTGCGGCGCACCGCGACCCCGCGTCGCTCGAAAGCGCGGTTGCGTTCTACAAGGGCGACCTCTTGCCCGAAGTGTACGACGATTGGATTTTGCTTCCCCGCTCGACGCTCCAAGAAAAATATCTTGCCGCGCTCGAATCGCTGTCCGAAATTCTTGAATCGCAAAATGATGTGCCGCGCGCGCTCGCGTACGCGCGGCAGTTGATTGCGGCGGACCCGCTGCGCGAGACGAGCCATCAAACGTACTTGCGTTTGCTCGGACGGTCAAAACGCCGCGCGCAAGCAGTGGTGCATTTCGACTATGTGCGCCAACTGTTTCGGACCGAACTCGGCGTCGAACTCTTGCCCGAAACGCGCGCGTTGGGCGAAGCGATTCGCAGCGAAGCCGAAACAATTTCTGACGCCGCACCCGCGACCGAACAGCTGCGTTTTGTGGGACGCGCGCACGAACGCGAAATTGCCATTGATGGCGTCGAACGCGCAATGCGCGGGCAAGGCGCGGTGTTGTGCGTTGAAGGGGAAGCGGGTATGGGCAAGAGCCGCTTGCTCCGCGAAATCGCGGCGAGCGCGCAGTGGCGCGGTATGGCGACGGCGTACGGTGTGGCGAGTGAAAATTCCGGCGGTTCGCCGTTCCTGATTTTTGGCGACGCGCTTGTGCCGTTGTTGCAGCGCGGGCGCGCGTCACAACTGGAAACAATTTTGTCGAATGAAACGCTGGCGGGATTGGGCGCGCTGTATGCGCCGTGGCAAAATCGCGCGTCTTTGCCGGAATTGCCGCCCGCACAAGCGCGCATGCGTTTTCAAAACGATTTTGTCACTCTGCTCAAAACGCTCGCGCAATTGTCGCCGCTCGTTTTGATGCTCGACGATTTGCAGTGGGCGGATGCGGCGGTGTGGGATTTGCTCGACGCGCTCTTGCCGCGCTTGGCGCAAACGCCGCTGTTGCTGCTCTTGGCATATCGCCGCCCGGGAATTGAAAAAAATGCGGGTTGGGAATTTTTGCAAAAGTGGGAACGCGGCGGATTAGAAACACTTGCGCTTAATCCGTTGACCGCCGCGGATGTGGTACAGTTGTTTGACCAAACGGATACGGACGAGGCGGCGCGTGTGGCCGCGTTCACGGGCGGCAGTCCGTTTTATCTGTCGGAATATTTGGCGGGGCAGCGCGAAGGGCGCGTTTTGGAACGCGACCCGATTGCGGCGCGTTTGCGCGGCTTGTCCGAATCGGCGCGCACGGCGTTGAATGCGGCGGCGGTGTTGGGCGAACAGGTCGCGTTTCGTTTGTGGACACAGGTGGCGCTGGTGTCGCCGTTGGCGCTGGCGGCATCGGGCGAAGAATTGAGTGCGCGTTCCTTTTTGCAGCCGACACAGGCGGGGTATGTGTTCTTGCACGATTTGGTGCGCGAACGTGTCTATCAAGAAATAGAACCCGCGGCGCGGATTGCTTTGCATGCACGCGCCGCCGATGCGCTCGCCGTGTTCGATGCCGAAAATTGGCGTGCGCGCGCGTTTCAACTGGAACGCGCGGAACGCGGCGCGGAAGCGGCGGACGCGTACGCTCAAGCGGGCGCGCAAGATTTGAAACAATTTGCGTTCCGTGACGCAGAAGCCGCGTTCGTGCGCGCGCTGGCGCTGATGCCTGATACGGAAAGTGTCGCGCGCGTGGAAACGGAATTGGCGTTGGCGCAAACGCTGGATGCGTTGGGAAATCGCGCGCGACAAACAGAGGTGTTGGCGCATGCGCGACGCGACGCACGCGTACTGCAAAATGAAACGCAGCTGCTGAAAGCATTGGTAATGTCGGGGCGCGTGATTTCTTTGCTCGGGCAAGTTGACGAAGCCGCAGCCATGTATGATGAAGCGCTCTTACTCGCACGTAAACTCGGCGACGCAACGCAAGAATTTGAAGTCTTGTTTTGGCGCGGTGATTTTGCAATGCGGCGCGGTGAATTGGCGGCGGCGCGCATTTTTTATGAACAGGCGTTGATGTTGGCGCGGCGCGTGGACAATCGTCAAGGCGAAGCGCGCGCGCTGCGCGGCATGGGCAATCTCACGCGTCAAGAAGGCAATGCCGCGCAAGCATTGGAACTGCACCTTGAAGCGATTCGGATTCATCGCGCCATGCAAGATGTGTATCAAGAGGTCGTGACGCTCACCAATGTGTTGGGTGCGTTGTACGATTTGGGCATGTGGGACCGCTTGTTGACGACCGCGCGTGACACCATTGGGTTGTGCGAGTCGCTGGCGTATGCGCCCGGGCTCGCGGTCGCGCGGCAGTTGTTGTCACTGGGCGCATACTCGGTCGGTGATTACGAGATGGCGCGCGATCTGCTGGTTCAGGTTGTTGCCGCGAATACATCTGCAGGCGACCGGCGCAATGTGGGCTTGACGGTGAATGTATTGGGGTTGGTAGAATATGATACGGGCAATCTCGAACGCGCTCGTGAATTGTTCTTGCAGGCATTAGAGATTGCAACAGGAACCCAAGCTGCTACCGAGCGCGGTTACGTCCTGCATGATATGGGCGTGTTGTATCTGGCGACGCGCGAATTTGATGCAGCGCGCGACGCGCTGCTTGCCGCGCGCGAGATTTGGCATGCACAGCAAAATCTGTTTTTGCAGCGCAAGGCGGAAGCGTATTTGGGTTTGGCGTATGCGGCATTGGATGAACGCGCGCGCGCATTGGAACTGGCGCAAAGCGGCATGGCGGATTTGCGCGGCGGGACTTTGCACGGCGAACAAGCGCAGGCGTGGCATTGGGCGCTGTATCAATTGTTGACGCAATTGGTCCGAACATCAGATGCGCAGAGTGCGTTGGATGCCGCGTATGCCGAAGTGCTGCGGCAGGCGAGCGCCATAGCGGATGATGCGATGCGCGCGAATTTTTTGGAACGCGTGCCGCTGAATCGCGCCATTGTCACCGCACATGCGGAAAAAATCGCGGTGGCAGAAACGCGCGTCGTGGTTTCGCTCGCGCGCCGCGATGCGCCGTTGGGACGCGCACTGCATGACAGCGAACGCGTACAAGTGACGTGGACATTGGACGCACCCGAAGACGCCGCGATTCGCGGCAAGACTGCACAGCGCCAGCATCGCCTGCGTCGTTTGCTCGCGGAAGCGGACGCGCAAAACGCCGCGCCAACAGATGAGGATTTGGCACGCGCGTTGGGCGTAAGCCGTCACACGATTTTGCGCGACATGGCAGCTTTGGCGGAAAGCGGCGGAACGTCGCCCACGCGTCGCCGCAAACGCCGCGCGGAATAGTACGCGTCGGCGCGCAACAAAAAATTTCGCAGACTCTACGTATCCGTAATCTCCGGCGTTCCCATCGCGCGGTTTGGCATTTTGCTACAATAGTTCATCCCCCTGCTGTTTTCTGACGGTTTTTCTCTTCTCACATTTTGCAACAATAGTTTTTTGTGCATTTTGACACAACGAGAGCGGCACGAAACAGGCATGGTATTTTATGCCTGTCATGAGTGAGCAGACGCTGTCGTTTGAGTTGAAATTGCGCGTATTACATCCCGAAGCGGATGACAAGCCGCTGCTGCGTGGGTCGCTCGTGCGCGTGGGCGCGCCGGAGGGACAGCATTTTCATTCACTGGAACGGCTGCTCGAAATTTTGTCTTGCAATTTGAACGCGACGATGCCGCAAGAAATTCAAGAGGAAACGATATGCGATTCCCAAGATTGAAAATAAACAGAACTGGTTTTTGTTTTGCATCTGCAGGAGTGATCCTGCTGTTGGCGGCGCTGTTTTTGTTTTCGCCTGAAACCGCGGGCGCGGGGCAGAGCAAGGGCGCGGCAAGCGACACTCTGTCTCTGCACTCTGTGCTGAATCGCGATGGCACATTGAATCTAAAGACGGGGCAGCGCGGCAGTTTGAATGTACAGGGCTGGCAAGTACGACTTGACCCGGCACGCGGTCCTTTGCTGACCCAAGCCGTACCGTCTGTAAACGGCTGGTCTGCCCTCATGAATGGCGTGGGCGGCGATGTGTTTGCGGTTGCGATACAGGGCACGGTGGTTTATGTCGGCGGGTCATTTACGACGATTTGCGGCAACTCGACGTGCAACAGCGGGAATGTGACGGCGAATCGAATCGCGAAATGGGACGGCGTCAGTTGGTCTGCGGTCGGCAATGGGGTCAACAGTGATGTGGAAGCGCTCGTCATCAGCGGGAGCGATGTGTACGCAGGCGGACGTTTCACGCAAATCTGCGGCAACGCAACCTGCACAAGCGGCAATGTGTCGGCGAACCGCGTAGCAAAATGGAATGGCGCGGCATGGTCGGCGGTTGGTTTTGGTACGAACGAAGTGGTCAATGCGTTAGCCGTAATCGGGAGTGAGTTATATGTTGCCGGACATTTTACAAAAGTGTGCGGCGATACGTCATGCAGCAGTGGTTTGGCGACGACGATGAACCGCATTGCGAAATGGGACGGCAGCAATTGGTCGGCGTTGGATTTTGGCGTGAGCTGGCATGTGCTCGCGCTTGTCCCGAGCGGCAGTGATTTGTATGTCGGGGGCTCGTTTTGGGATGTGTGCGGCAATCTTTCTTGCACGAGCGGCAATTTGACTGCCAACTATGTTGCGAAATGGGACGGCAGCAATTGGTCCGCGCTGGGGAATGGGCTTGATGATTTTGTGTCGGCGTTGGATGTGAATGGGAGCAATGTGTACGCAGGCGGCAACTTCGTCGCACTGTGCGGCAATGCGGCGTGCGACACCGGAAACGTGACGGCGAATCGCGTTGCGAAATGGGATGGCAATACTTGGTCGGCGATGGGCAACGGCATAAGCAGCCTCGTGAATGCATTGGTCGCAGATGGCAACGACGTGTACGCGGGTGGAGCGTTTACGTCGTTGTGCGGCGACCCCGCGTGTAGCAGCGGCAATGTGCGCGTCAACAACGCGGCAGTTTGGAACGGTACGAGTTGGACGGGATTGAGCAACGGTTTAAACAACACGGTGTATGCCCTGGTGTTGAACGCTGACGGATTGTATGCGGGCGGCGGCTTTACGGAAATGTGCGGCGATGCGCTGTGCCTCTCCGGGAATGTGCGAATGAATCGCACGGCGTTTGTGCTTGCATCGCAGCTGTGTACCGCCAAACCGTCCAAGCCGCGTTTGAAAAAACCGAACGACAATGCGACGATTTCCAAAACGCGACCTACGCTGAAATGGAATGCTGCGACGTGTGCGGAAACGTACGAGGTGACCGTCAAAAATGCCGCGAATAACAATACGGTGGACAGCGCGACCGGATTGATCGACCTGCAATACAGGACCGATCCATTGACGGTGAATCGGACCTACAAATGGTTTGTGAAAGCGTGCAACAGTCTGGGCTGTCGCAAATCGGCGGAACGAGAATTTACGGTGCAATAGCGGATTCGGCGTACAGAGAAAGGAGGGGGCTTTCACAATCCGATTGAATTATCTGTGGCGGTAAAAAAGACTTGCCCCAAGTGCGGGGTACGACAGACACAAGGAGAAAACAAGACATGTTGAAACGAAAAATGCTGTTGGGCATCGCGTTCGCGTTGGCATTTGGCGTGCTGCTGCTTTCCAATTCGACCCCGCGCGCGTTCGCCCAAATTCAAACGGACGCTTCGGCACAAACCGCGCATGCGTCACCCGATGCGCTGCCGCTTGACCATTATTGGTGTTATGTGACGCCGGATGTTGCGGTTAACGAAGCGGTCTCATTGCAAGACCAGTTTCAGGCGAATCCTATCAGCGTGACCGTGACCACGACCGAATTTTTTTGCAATCCCGCGCGCAAGCGCCACAATGACAAGACGTTCAACATTATTGACTCGACCGCGCATTTGACGTGGTACAAAATGGCAGCGCCGCAGGGTGTCGCGCATCGTGTGCGCGTGCGCAATCAATTCGGCAAACAACGCTACGATGTTGCCGACACGCCGCTGTGGTTGGCGACGCCGACACAGGTGCAGGGACAAGCCGCGCCGCAGAACCTCGACCACTTTGAGTGTTACCGCATTCGAAATGCTTCACCCCTGAATCAGATTGTGGATTTGCAAGATGAATTCACGCAAGCGGTCGGGTTGACGGTGGGCAAAGCAGTCATGCTGTGCAACCCCGCGCGCAAAGTCCACGGCGTGCAAACGTTTGAAATCCAAAATCCGGACGCGCATTTGGTGTGTTATCGGGTGACCCGTGTGCAGCAAAACCGTCAGGTCAATCTTCAAAACCAATTTCAGCAGACGACGCTGACGGTGAAAAAACCCAAGCTGCTGTGCGCGCCTTCGTACAAAAAGATTTTGGAATAAGCGAGCCGCGCAACACATGCAAGTCAACCTGCGTTGACCGGATACTCGAAAATGAAACGCACACCCGTGTTTTAGGGTGTGCGTATCGTTTTCAGTCTCTTGTTTTCCAGAACCAAGCGCCTCATCAAATCTATGTCCAAATCTCGGACCGAGTTGACCACCCAATCCGCTTCAGGTAACAAGTCGCTTGAGCCAATGCCTACGGCAAAGATTATCAACAATCCGATGACCGGCAGAATCCGTGTGAATTGGAACATACTCTTCTCCTTTGGGTCAGAGTTTGAACTCGAATCCTTTTTTACATTGTGCGTTTCATTTGATTTTTTGTCTCGGGTTCCACCTCCTTGCTTGACTTGGTTAAGAAAACGTTTTCCTATTTCATGGTCAGAGACAATGTATGAAACGTTCAAGTGCCTGGGATGTTTGTTCAGTACTATGAAAGGGACTTTTTCCTTGAGCAACAAACTTATCGGAGTATCCAGTTCTCCACTACCGAGCATCAGGATTAAACAATCTACTTCATGGGAACGGCAGACATTCATCAACCGGTCCGTTTGATTGCCCACGGTGAGGTAGAGGACCAGGTTGTAGCCCATGCTCTCTGAGGTGGTCGCAGCGCCGCGAATGATTTCAAAATAGTATTCACTCGAACGACTGGAAAGCGGCGTATGCGTGTATAAAACGAGTCCGATTTTTTCCGTTTCGTTTCGACGCAGACTGCGCCAAAAATCCGGGCGCGGCAAGTGCAAGGTATCCATTGTGGCAGACAGTGAGGACAAGGAAAAAAGGACGCTGCGGTTTCTGCGGCTCGACGACGAAAGCGTCGCTGCGTGCCGATAGCCGCCGCATTTAGATTGGGGACGACCAAGAGGATTTGTGTTGTTTTCGTTTGCGCGCAATGCGTGCCATCGCAATCACGACCGTTTTACGTTGTGCATTGAAACCAAGCGGTTGCGCGTCTTGTGCGTGCGGCCGTTTGGTTTTGTACCGTCGCTTGTGACAAGCCGACTCGTGATAAAATGCGTTCGAACATCACAAGAAAACACGCGAGGTTCCCATGTCTCAAAAATCCGAAACCGTTCCCGACACGATGCGCGAGTTTTACGACCCGATTGTGCGCGTGATAGACGACGTGTGCGCCAAACATTTGAACGACGAATACAAGGCCTTGGCGCATCAACTCGCCGCCGCGCTCGCGCGCAAACGCCCCTCGCCGCTTATGCGCGGCAAACCGCAAGTGTGGGCGTGCGGCATCTTGTACGCGTTGGGTACGGTCAATTTTTTATGGGACAGATCACAAACGCCGCACATGCGCGCGGACGAATTGTGCAAGGCGTGCGGCGTCAGTTCCGCCACCGGCAGCGCGCAGGGCAAAAAAATCCGCGACCTGTTCAAAATGCGCCAGTTGGACCCCGAATGGTGTTTGCCATCGCGAGTGGATTCCAATCCATTGGTGTGGATGTTTATGGTGAATGGCTTGCCGATGGACATTCGGGATGCGCCGCTCGGCGCGCAGTTGGAAGCGTACAGTCAGGGCTTGATTCCGTACATTCCCGCGCTCGGACGGGAGCAGACTCAAGAATTGGACGCGCAGCTCGCGGCGCTGGAAGCGCAAACGATGGCTGAACCGAAAGCAAAACGCGGCAAACACGCGGCAGCGAGAGCAAAATCACGCGCGACAGAAAAGTCAGGACAACGCTGCGGGATTTGCGGCTCGACGACGAAACCATTGACGCGCACGAATTGCTGCGGCAACTGGATTTGCGATGACGAGGACGATTATGTGATGTTTTCCTATGCGCACAATTCGTGTCATCGCAATCACGACCGCTACACGTTGTGCAGCTATCACTATAACGAGGGACATTCCGGCAAATGGCAGGACTGTGAAAAATGTCGCGCGGGTTTCGAAACGGAAATCTATGTCTATTACGGCACGAACGAATACAATTTTGAAAAATTGGAGAATCCGCCCGCGTTCGAGCCGACGCACTGCGCGCAGTGCGGCAAGGTCATCAATCTCGGTTATGACGGTTATTTGCAGTCCGGCCCCAAGTATTACTGCGCGGCGTGCGGCAACAAACGGATACGCGATGTCATACGGAACGATTAGCGCGCGGCGCGCGTCATAATCCAATAATCGGCGCGCGTGATTTTTTCCGCGTGCCGCGCGACGATGCGGAAACCGGCGCGTTCGTAAAATGACAGCGTGCGCGGATTAAAGGTTTCGAGATAACAGGGCGCATGTTGCGCGTCGGCTTGCGCGAGCGTAACGGCGACGAGTTTTGCGCCGAGACTCTGATTCTGCAAAGGCGGCGCAATGCCGAGAATGGAAAGATACCACGCGTTGGGCGGCGCGACGCGTTCCGTGCGCAGAGCCATTGCCGCGATGATGGCGCGATAATTTTCAAAACCGCGCGGCGCGAGAATTTTTTCGAGCGCCGCGTTTTTTGTTTGCTGCAATGTTTCCGCTACGCCCGGCGCTTGCGGCAGCAACCACAACGCCGCGCCGCCGTCTTGATCCGCAATCAGTTCCACCTTGCCATAGACGCGCGCTTCGACCAGCGCATATCCAAAATACGCGCGTAACGAATCGCGCCACGTTGCGGGGTCGGCGGACGCGTCGGGCGTGAGCGCGGCGTAAAACGGGTCAGGATGCAATGCATCCGCCAATGCCGTCAGCGTTGCCGCCGGGAAATCAAAACGAGTCGGATTCATAAAGCCCTCTGTCAAAATGCGGTCAAATTATAAATTTTTGGCGCTTTCTCGTCCGCAAGACTCCAAGTGTTTTCGCCGCGTCGCGTGATTTGATAGCTATGTTTGCCACAAAACACTTGCGATCTTGGCTCCGCGCGCGACTTGCGCCAACCCTTCCGATATGACTATGCGTATTGAAACCGCGCGCGGGTGATGATACAATGCGCGTTAAAGATGCGTCCACTCCTAGAACAAGCGTACTGTATTTTTGGGGGAATGAAACATAATGCCAAAAGATGATGCCCTGCCTCCTTCCGGCGGAACGCTTTCTGCCAGCGGCGCCGCCAGCGCCGGCGGCACGGACCCGATGGCGCCGTTCCAAGCGCGCAGCGCCGCGTTGAAAACCAAGCTTGACGCGCTGCCCGCCAAGACGCGTTTGAGCGATGTGCGCGACGCCGCCGAAAACGTTGAAACGAGCGCGAACCGCGTCGCCGATTTGGCGAACAAGGCGCGCGAGTTGGGTTACGCGTGGGAAAAAGATTTAGAACCGCGCTGTTTGGATTATCGGCGCCGTTGGCAGGATTTGAAACCGCAAGTGATGGCGGCGCTCGAACGCGAGAGCAGCGCCTTGACGAATCGCGTAACCCAAGTAACGTATCAAGGCAATTATGCGTTGACGCACGCGACCATGCCCGCGAATGCCGACAAAGAATTGAGCGATGGCGAAAAAGCGGTGGACGCGTTGACGAATGAGGCGGACGCGGCGGCAAAAACCATTCGCGGGATGTTTGACAAATTTCAAACGGATTTGAACGCGCTCGAAACGCATCTCGGCGCAATTCAAAAAATGCTCGAACGCGCGCAGCAGTCGAAAATCGCATGGCTGCCGGGCGAAGCGGTCGTCGGCGTTGTTCCCGCAAAATGGGATCGCAGCGGCGACGATGACGCGCAGGGCTATTTGTATCTCACCGATTTGCGGCTCGTGTTTGAACAGGACCAAGAAATCGCGACCAAAAAAGTATTTTTTATCGCCACCGAAAAGAAACGCGTGCAGCAAGTGGCGCTCGAAACCCAAGTCGGCGAAATCGAAAATACGCAGGCGAGCAAGCGCGGCGTCTTTGGCAATGAGGATCATCTCGATTTTACCTTTGGCGGCAGCGCGAACGTTCGCAGCGCGCATTTTCACATTAACGGCCAGGACGCAAACGAATGGCAGGGCATGGTGCAGCGCGTCAAAACGGGCGGCATGGAAAGCACGCGCGTTACGGCATTGAGCGACGCGGAAAAGCAGCGTTTGAAAAACGCGCCGACCAAATGTCCGAGTTGCGCCAGTCCGCTGACCGCGCCGATTCTGCGCGGCCAAACCGAAATCAAATGTCCCGCGTGCGGCACGGTAACGCGTTTTTGAAATGCCGCAGGCACAGCCGAATGTAGATTTGGCGCTGGCGGTTACGAACGCGGCGCGCGCTTGGTTGAGCGCCGAACCCGACGCTGCGACATTGGCGACGCATGTGGCTGCGCTGGAACTCGTGTGGACGGCGCAGCGAGAAACGCATGACGCGGCGTTATGGTCGGCATTGGCAAGCGCCATGATACGCGTGAATGACGCGCCTGACGCGGCGCGCGTCGCGCTGCAAGACGCGGCGGCGCTTTTGGATTTGAATATTCAGTTGTGGCAATTCACCCAGGCGGAAGCGTACCGCGCTGCCGCGCGTCGTTGGACGGATTTGGCGCTGACGCGTTTTGATGCCGTCCGCGGATTATTCCCTACAAACGCGTCCGCCAAAGCGAATGTTTTTTATGTGGATGTGAACGCGCGGATGGCAGAGGCATTGTATCACGCGTGGCGCGCGCTCGATGAACCGCAAGCGCGCGCCATCGCCGGCGAATTGTTGGGGCAGGTGAGCGACGCGTTCGTTGTGGGCAAAGGATTGTATCAGCGCTTTGAAATGCCTGACGGCGCGCGGTCCGAGACGCGGCATCTGGCTGCGTACACGAACGCGTTGCAAATGTTTTTGACGGCGATGGAAACGACGGGGCGCGGTACCTATCTGAGCCGCGCGGGCATTCTCGCCGATTTCGTTTTGGCGCAAGAGTGGGCAAGCGCGGCGGGCTTGGATTTTGCGGAACGCGCGCAGCTCGCCGCCGCGCTGACGCGTTTGTTCAAATTTACAAAAACAAGCGCCTATGCGACGGCGACGCGCGCGCTTTTGAGTCAGACCGCCGATGTGCCGTCGAGCGTTGCCGCCGCCGCGTTCGCTTTGGCGCTGAAATCTTGGCGCGCTATGGCGTGACAAGCGCTCTGTCTTGCAATCGCCGCGGCTTGATCTGAAGAATGATGTATTGCCGCAGAACGGGATTGCGCTTGCGGAAAGCGTCATGTCGGGCAAGTTCAAGAAGGTTGGTACAAATTTTTTGTTTGCCGTTACGCGTGCAGAGGGCGGATGGCGCGCCCGCGCGTGCGGTTTTGATTCAGGGGATTTCTCCAAGGAGGAGCAAGCATGAAATTGCGTATGTCTCGCGCTGCGATGGCAGCGGTATTTTTCGTTTCCGCGTTGGCGACGCTGGCGTTCGCGCTGCCGCGGACGACTCAAGCGGCGGCGCGCGTCGAAAGCGCGCCCGCGCAAGTGAGCGCCCAAGCTGGATTTTGTACCGTCACCGTGCAGCGCGGCGAAGCGTTGTACATGATTGCGGCGCGCTATCACACCACGACGGCGTACCTCGCGCAAATCAATAATTTGTGGAATCCAAATTACATTTATGCGGGCATGACCTTGAAAGTGCCGTGCGCGCCGCAACCGCAGCCGCAACCATGGCCGCAGCCGCAACCACAACCGCAACCGCAGCCGCAGCCGCAGCCCTATCCGATTTGTACATACTATGTCGTACAGCGCGGCGATTGGCTCAAGACGATTGCGGCGCGTTTCGGCGTGCCGTGGCAAACGCTCGCCCAAGTGAACGGTTTGCATAACGCCAACTATATCTATGCGGGCCAAAAACTTGCGATTCCGTGCGCGCAGCCGAATCCGCCCGCGCCGCCGGTTTGCCCCGGTTGTCCGCCGTGCCAAGGTTGCCCGCCGGTGTATCCGACGCCCAAACCTCCGCCGCCGACGCCTGTGCCGGCGATGAATCATGTGGAAATCCGCGACCATGCGTTCGCGCCGCCGGTGATTACGGTGCATCAAGGGCAGTATGTAATGTGGACGAATCGCGGCAATCAATTGCACGGCGTGACGCAGGGGCTTTGTCCGAATGGACAGTGCACTCCGACGCCGGGCGGTTTCAATTCTGGACCGCTGAATCCGGGCGGCACGTTTATTTGTCAGTTTACGCAACTCGGCACGTTTGCGTACTTTGACCCCGCGACCGGCAGCGCCGGCACCGTTGCGGTTGTGCCGTGAGTTCAAGACCTGACAGTTTTCAAGTCCGGCTATGCGCCGGCTCAAAACTGTCAGGTCTCAAAAGTTGTCATGAGCGCGCCCTCTTCCAAAAAAGGACGATTGCCCTGGAGCAAAACCACCATCGTCATCATTGCCTTTTTGGCAATCACGATTCTGCCCGCGTTTTTTGCGTACATGCTGACGCCGCAGGATGCGCGGGTCGTCAAAACGGTGCAAGGGTGGAACGGGTGCGTGTACACGGTGCACCGCGGTGAAAATCTGTTTCGCATCGGCGTGCGCTATGGCGTCACCTATCAATATCTCGCGCAATTGAATGGAATTGACAATCCGAATTATGTTTGGGCGGGACAGGTGTTGAGCGTACCGTGCGGCTACGTTCCGGGCTCTGGTTCGAGCGCCTATGTCAATCCGAGCTCGCCGCAGGATTGGCCCTGCCCTTGGTCTGGCGCCAGCACGTGGTCATGGTGTCAGCCGCTTGAAATTCCGACGGATTGTCCGCAGCCGATTTCGCACAATGTCCAGGTCGGCGATAATCTCTTTCGTATCGCCGTCAACAACGGTTCGACCATTCCATGGATTCGCACGCAAAATAATTTGTGGGGCCAAGTCTTGCGTCCGAATACCGTCGTCCAGGTGCCTTGCCCCGGTCGCGTAACGTATGGCCCGAATGTGCGGACGCCAACGCCGGGCAGTGGCATCATTACCGCGACGCCGCCCGTGATTACCGTTTCGCCGCCGACAGCCATTCCCAGCCGCGTGCAGATGAGCGCCGGGCGTTTCACTCCACAGACACTCGCCGTTAAAATCGGCACAACCGTAACGTGGATCAACACCGAACCGCCGGATGGACCGGCGTACAGCGTCACAAGCGGCGTCAGCGGAAATCCGACCGGCTTGTTTGATTCGGGTTTGCTCCAGCCCAATGGCACATTCATCTTTACCTTTACAACGCCGGGGAATTACGGTTACTATTCCACGACGAATCCCACCGGCATGACGGGTACGATTATCGTCAATCCGTAAAAGTGGGGGCTTGCTCATATCAAGGCCCGCAGAGTTTCCGGGATGTGAGTATTCACAAATAGAACAAGAGGCGAGTTGAAAAACTCGCCTCTTGTTTTTGACGCGGCGCGCGTTTTTTTCTATACTCGTTCGCGCATTACTCGCGTTGCAAGGCGCTTCCACTGCGCGCGCGGGCGTTTCAAAAAACGGATTGGACGTTTCACCCTCTAGCTTATGACCCAAACTATCGCCATTATTGATTTCGGTTCGCAATACACCATGCTCATTGCGCGGCGCGTGCGCGAGCAAAATGTGTATTGCGAAATTTTTTCGCCGCGCGCGACGCGTGCGGAAATCGCGCGCGTGAATCCCGTCGGCATTATTTTGTCCGGCGGACCCGCGAGCGTGTACGACGACGGCGCGCCGCGGCTGCCCGAATTTATTTTTGAATTGAACGTACCGCTTTTGGGAATTTGTTACGGGATGCAAATTCTCGCGCACGCGCTCGGCGGTCGCGTCGTGCGTTCTCCGCAGCGCGAATTTGGACCCGCGCAAATCCGCGTCGTCAATGCCGCTTTGCTCTTTACCGCTTTACCGCTGACGCAAACGGTATGGATGAGTCATGGCGACAGCGTGCAGACGCTGCCGCCGGGTTTTGAAAAACTCGCGGAATCGGACCACTGCGCGTTCGCGGCGATGGCAAATCCAGCGCGAAAAATTTACGCGCTGCAATTTCATCCCGAAGTCGCGCATACGCCGCACGGTAAAAATATCTTGCGTTATTTTTTGTACGAGGTTTGTCAGTGCGTCGGCGATTGGACGCCCCACGCGTTCATCGAAAACAGCGTCGCGCAGATTCGCGCGCGCGTCGGCGGCGAACGCGTCTTGTGCGCGTTGAGCGGCGGCGTAGATTCGATGGTCACAGCCGCGCTCATCGAACGCGCGCTGAACGAACAATTGACGTGCGTGTTTATTGATCACGGCTTGTTGCGCCAAGACGAAGCCGCCAACGTCGCCGCCCTCGCCGCCCAAGTCGGCATCGAACTTGTGGCGGTGGACGCGCACGCGTATTTTTTGGAAAAATTGCGGGGCGTCGTGGAACCCGAACGCAAACGTAAAATTATCGGCGCCGCGTTCGTCGAAAAATTCGACGAAACCGCGCGCGCGCTGGGCGCGCACAAATTTCTCGCGCAAGGTACGTTATATCCCGACGTCATCGAGAGCGCCGCGCCGCTCGACGCCGCGCAAGGGCGCGCGCATGGCGCGGCGGCGACGATTAAAACGCATCATAACGTCGGCGGTTTGCCTACGACGCTGCCTTTTCAATTGCTCGAACCGCTGCGGCATTTGTTCAAAGACGAAGTGCGCGCGGTGGGCGAAGCGTTGGGCTTGCCGCATAACGTCGTGTGGCGTCAGCCGTTTCCCGGACCCGGGCTTGCCGTCCGCATCATTGGCGAAATTACGCGCGCACGCTTGGACATTTTGCGCGCGGCGGACGCGATTGTGCGCCAAGAAATCGAACGCGCCGCGCCGGATTTGGATTTTCGCGTGTGGCAGTATTTCGCCGTGCTGACGCCGATTCAAACTGTCGGCGTGATGGGCGACGAACGCACGTATGAAAATGTGTTGGCGATTCGCGCGGTGACGAGTCAAGACGGCATGACGGCGGACTGGGCGCGCCTGCCGCACGACCTTTTAGCGCAAATGAGTTCGCGCATCGTGAATCAGGTGCGCGGCGTAAATCGCGTGGTGTACGACATTACGAGCAAGCCGCCGGGGACGATAGAGTGGGAATGAAGTTTTTACTTTGCCGCGAAGGGGTCTTGCAATAATTCTGGCGGCGCGTTCACGGGCGCGGTCAAGGTTTGCAAAAACGCTTCGAGTTGCTTTAATTCCGCTGCGCTCAAATTCAACGGTTTTAATTCTGTTTGCCCAATCATCGCCGCTGGCGCGCGATTGTAATGTTCCAGGACGGCGGGCAAACTGTCATAAGCGGCATTGTGCATAAAGGGCGCAATGAATTGCGTTTTGCGTAACGAGGGCGTTTTGAACGCGCCGACGATGTTTCCCGCGCGCGCGTGCATGTACCGCAGCGCCGGGCAAGCGCGTTCGTCGTCGTCGCTGTATTCGCTCCAGCATTTAAATTCATCCTCAAAGTTACCGACGGTCCCCTCTGCGCGGCCCAAATCCTGTTCCGTTTCCGTTTGCGGCACGCCCGTGTTGTGAAATTCGTCGTCGGAAAAAAGCGGCGTGTTGTGACAGCGGACACAGTTCGCTTTGCCGATAAATAATTTCAAACCCACGCGTTCGTCGGAGGTCAAGAGCGCGTTGGCGCGCGCGGTATCATTTTGTTTCAACGCGTCAACGTAAGCGTCGAAACGCGCGCGCCCCGGTAAAATTTTTCGTTCGTAGGCGGCGAGCGCTTTGCCCAGATTGGCGTACACACGCGAAAGCGCTTGCCGCTGCGTCGCATCCAAGCGAGTCCATGCGGCGCGCGCCGTATCCGCGCCGTTCGGCGCGGCGTGCGCGGGGATATTTTCCAAATTCGGCAGCGCGCCAAATAACGCTTCGTACGCAGCGCGATAATTTTCCGCGAGCAAATGCGCGTATTGGGCGCGGTCGCCGCCGTGTTCGTTCAAATGCTCCAGCGGCGTGAGCGCCTGACTCCATTGGCTATCGCGTCGGCCGTCCCAAAAGAACCAATGTTGATATGCCGTGCCGAGGATGCTTTGCGTGCGGCGGCGCGTGTCGGCAATGCCGCGTCCGCGCGCCCGCGCGTCTTGGAAATTTAACGCGGGCAGGTGACACGCCGCGCACGAAACTTGGCCGTTCGCGCTCAAACGCGCGTCAAAAAAAAAAGATTGCCCCAGCGCGACCGCGCGCGGGTCGTCGGCGACGCGGTTCGACGCGTCGGGCGCGAGCGGCGGCAAGTTCGAGAGCGAGAGCGCGTACAGCGTTTTGAGGTCCGTATCATTCCACGCGGCGGCTTGGGGCGGGACGAATAAAAATGTGAGGATGCCCAAGAGCAGGGGAATGAGAAAACTGGTCAGGAGAACTGTGCGTGGTTTAAGCATGATTCAATAGAGAAAAGGAATCAATTTTTTTACGCGCGTCCGATACGCGGCATAGGCGGGATATTTTTCGACGAGCCATTTTTCTTCGCGGCGCGCTTTGAGGTCGAACCAGATAAACAGCAAGACCGCCAGCGCGATGCCGAGCAGCGTTCCCCACCACAACGTCCAACCGAGCGCGCCGATGGCGACGCCGGAATAAATCGGATGACGCACCAGACTGTACACGCCCGAAGTGACGAGTGTGTGGTTGCCGTCTTTGGGTTTAGGAAACGGCGAGAGATTGCCATCGAGGCGCAGCAGACCGGCTAGCGCAATGCCGCCGCCGAGAATGAATAGCGCGCCGCCGAGATAGTGCAGCCACAACGGCGATTCGACGCGCGTAAAAAATGTCGCCGCCAAAACTGCCGCGCCAATCACAAATTGCCCGATGACCCATCCTTCGCCGCGTGAACCCATCTTGAATCTTTATATCAACCGTATTAACTTTAGCACAAAGCGCGTCAGAATTCAAAAAAAATACCGCCGTGCGTCCCACCCGCGCGGCGGTATTTTTGTACGGTATTGCTATCCCATCAAGCTAGAACTCGCTCCTCCTCCGCTTCGCCCACCGCGCGCACCAACACACGACCCAGCCGCGCGATGCCGTCGTGAATTTTTGCAATCGGCATGTTGGAAAAATTGAGGCGCATGGTATTGACGCCTTGCCCGTGCGGATAAAACGCCGCGCCCGGCACGAACGCCACTTTGTCCTGAATCGCCGCTTCCAAAATGTGCCGCGCATTGATGCCTTCCGGCAAAATGCCCCACAGGAATAGTCCGCCCGCGGGCTTGGTCCATTTGACGCTGTGCGGGAAATGTTCTTGCATCGCGCTCAACATGGCATCGCGCCGCGCGCGATACACCTCACGAATCACTTGGATATGGCGGTCGAGAAAACCGCCTTGCGACATTTCGTGAATGACCATTTGATTGAGCGTCGAAGTTTGCAAATCGGCGCCTTGTTTCGCCAGCGTCAATTTTTGAATCACGTTCGGCGGCGCGACGACCCACGCGACGCGCAAGCCGGGCGCGAGAATTTTGCTGAATGTGCTGAGATAAATGACGTTGCCGGTGTAGCACAATTCGCAGTGGTCGGCGCGCTGCGCGTCGAGCGTGACGAGCGAAGGCAAGTGTTCGCCTTCGTAGCGCAATTGACCGTACGGGTCATCCTCCACAATCGGCACGCCATAGCGTTCCGCCAATTCGACCAGGCGCTGGCGGCGCGCGAGCGTCAAGGTGACGCCGCTCGGATTTTGAAAATTCGGCAGCGCGTAAATAAATTTGGGACCCGTGCGGAGCGCGGCTTCCAAAGCGTCCGTATTCATGCCGTCTTGGTCCAGCGGTACGGTTACATATTCCGCGCCGTACGCGTTCCACGCTTGCAGCGCGCCGAGATAGGTGGGCGCTTCGACGACGATGCGGTCGCCGCGATTGATGAAAATTTTGCCGAGCAAATCGAGCGCTTGCTGCGAGCCGGATGTAATCAAGAGATTGTCGCTATTGACATTGATGCCGTACCGCGCCGTATGGCGCGCAATCATTTCGCGCAAGGGCCGATAGCCCTCGGTCGTGCCGTATTGCAGCGCGAGCGCGCCGTTTGCGCCGGTGAGGACGCGTGTGGCGGCGGCGAGAAATTCATCTTTGGGAAAAACTTCGGGCGCGGGCAAACCTCCGGCAAATGAAATTACATCGGGGCTTTCGGTCAGTTTCAATAATTCACGAATGGCAGACCCCGCCATCCGTTCGGTGCGTTGGGCAAAACGATGTTCCCATAAAGTGCGCATGACCTGCTCTCCTCGTTGAGAGTGATTGACTCGTGTTACGCTGCATTTCCGCTACCGGATCAGAAACGCGAATCTGCGCGAATTTCAACGAATCTGCGCGAAAAAATTTGTGGGAATTCGTTCGGATGCGCAAGGTTCGCGTTTTCATCCATTGACTTGGCATATTTCAACTATTCTGCGTAACGTGAGTGATTGAAATTGGCTCGCGGATTCAATCTACAAATCCGTTCACTTTATTTTCGCCGCCCTGCGTCTGAATTGCGTCCAAAGCGTGTATGGGTTTGGTGTGCGGTTTTGACCTGTTCGTGACTGCATTTTGTCGCAAATCGATACGCGGCGGCGCTATACCAAAAACGGATAGACAGACAGTTAGCCAAGAGTTCAGCTCCTCGGGTTTCTTGAATTTGCGGTTTCTGTTTGTCTATCTCTGATGCGCAATGCGCGCGGACGCGTCAATTTGTTTTGGGCAGAGAGATTCTTTGGCGCGACAAATTACAAATTTGTTATACGTTTTTCGAGACGTGGTTCGTGGTACGACAAATTAAAAATTTGTCCTACTTGTAGAGGAGCGATGTTATGCGTGGCGCGATTCGTATTGACGAAAACCGGTGCAAGGGTTGTGAATTATGCACGGCAGTTTGTCCCAAGCAGGTGATTCAGATGGCGGATTATTTTACGCCGCGCGGGTATCAGCCCGCGGTGTATGCCGACCCCTTGCAGCTATGCACCGGCTGTTTGCTCTGTGCGACAATTTGTCCGGATGCCGCGATTACGGTGTATCGAGAAGCGCGCGTCAAAGCGCCGG
>JAJVIA010000110.1:19338-31904 GCA_022072245.1 Anaerolineae bacterium | reverse complement strand
TAGGATGTCGGGAACCATCCCGCCAGCGTTTTGGAACAACGGAAGGTGCGCGTGACGGGCGGATTCGCGTTCGCATCCACCGTCCAGCGCACATCGCTGTCCGCCGGTTCGCAATTGCCCCAAATCGTAATTTGCGGCTCCATTTCAATCGAACCGACATTCGTCGAATTCCATGCGCCATTTTGGACAAAACATTTTGATTGATGCCAGCCGTTTTGAATGCACGGCGTATAATCGCCGAACGGCGTGGTGACGGATGTGGCGGAGGGCGGCGCCATCGGATTCGGCAAGGGGGCGGGCCCCGGCGGCGTCGGCGTCGGATTCGGAACCGGTTTCGCATACGCCCATGTCACGTTCAAATACGACGTGCCGCCGTACTGGCGATAAAACACCTGCACATTGTGATTGCCCGTCGTCAGACCGATGGTACTGTTTTGCCATTTGCCAACTTGATTTCTGCCGCGCGTATCAATGATGGACAGATTGTCCACCATGACGAGAACCTCATCGTCCGCCAGCGCGCTGAACTGATAGGTCCCACCGTTGAAAAAGGCGGTCGTGGTGGCGGTCATGGTCCAATTTACGCCGGGCATGTTGCCTGCGGGCGGCGCGCCGCCCCAATTAAAATTGAGAAACGGCACGGCTGCGGTGAAAATCGGATTGCCCGCCCAGTTCGTATTGTTGTAATAAAACAAGTTCCACGTGTTGCCGCTTTGCGCGTTGACGGCGCCATTTGCGGCAAACAAAATCGCAAGCGCGGCGCCAAGCGCGCCGAGCGCGGCGAAAATTCGTTTCATACGATGGACTCCTATAATTTATTTGGACGCCGGCGGCATCGCCGTGGGGTCGGTCGTTACCGTCACTGTGCCTTCGACGGGCGCATCCTGACTAAAGCGTCCGACAAATACGCCGTACCGGCCCTGCGCGGGTTTCTGCAACCTGACGGACGGATTCGCATTGTCGGCGCCGCTGTCGTCATTGCAATATGCCGCGCCCTGTGGCCCGACGACGAGCAGCGATGCATCTTGCTTGCCCGCAAACCACACGGTCATTTGCTCCGTCGCGCTGTTCACGTCAAATACAAAATCGGGCGTGTCGCCGATATAGCCGCTGCATTGCGCGGCGCCCAAATCAATATCAAACGCGGCAATGTCCCCCGCGCTCTGGACCGCTTGCGTGAGCGGCGTCGCGCCGAGCGGACCGCCCACCGTCCCTTTGTAACGCGCCAGCGCTTCGGTCACAATTTTCGCTTGCAGCGCGTGCGGCAGGTTACTGCTCGCTTGCGGCATCGCGGGCCGTTTCACCAAATCGCTCAATTGAAAATTATTGACCGTGACATCCGCGCGCGTCGTCAAAACCAAAATGGTCGGGAGCAATTGTTTCGCCGCCGCGCTGCCGACCCACACATTGTAAATGCCCGGCGACGGTTTGCTGATTTCAATTTGCGCGTCGAGCAAAATGGAATTGTGGTCGTCGCCGCACAAAAATTTTCCGTCGGGCGTTTGAATGACGAGCGTCGGGTCGGCGTCGCTAAACGTGAACACGCGCGCCAAATCCGCGTTGCCCGTCCAATTAATCGTGAGCGTCGGATTCGGATTGATATAGCCCTTGCATTTTTCGCTCAAGACGCTCATGTCCAACTCGCCGCCGCCATTGGCGCTCACCAAAAATGGGTCGAGCGGAAAACCCGCGTTCAAATCCACCGTCACGTACGCGCGCTGCAACGCGGCGAGTTTGGCTTCCACCGCATCGCGCCAGTACAGCGTAAAACCTTTGGCGCCAAAAATAGTTTTGTCGAATTCGGTCGCGACGAGATTTTCGCCATCGCGCTTGAAAACAATGGTGAGGGGCTTGTCCAGCGTTTGCGTGCCATCGCTCGTAATGGTCGCCGTGACCGTATCGCCGGACGCTTGCCAAGAGCCGACCTGCGTAATGGCGGGGTCCGCGCCAAGCGGGTCGGTAATTAAATTCACCGTGCCATCGGCTTTGAGCGTCACCATCACCAAGTGCACTTGAGAATCAAGCGGCAACAGCGTGACATACGTTTGGTCGGACGCGTTCGCGGCGGGCGTCGCCGTCGCTTGCGCGTTCGTCTGCGCCAACGCGGGCGCGTCCGCGAACGCAAAGGCGACGACAAACAAAATCACCGCCGTCACGCATAAAGTCAGAACAATTCGATTTCGCAACATACATTTCTCCCGGCGCGCCTCATTCCAATTCCTACGCGAACAAAACGAATGACGGCGGCAAAATTTATTTCCATCCCGTTCTCGCCAGACCATCTCTGCAAGATGCGGACAAATTATAAATTCGTCCTACCTATTTTTACTTTATTGGAATTAAAGAGATAGGACGAAACGGAATTTTTTCTACATAGCGCGCGCCGATTGTAGCGGCGATGCGCGATTCGGGCAAGAATTCGGGACAATCGAATGCAGCGCAAAATTTGCGCGTCACAACAGATAAAATCGGCACGCGTCGTTTCGTCCGCCGCGCTCAAAAAATAATGCCGCCGCGTGAGCCGACAACGCGGCGGCATCTCGAAACAAATTCTTGGTTTTCAAGCTAACGCGACTTTCGTTTGGCTTTCGGCGCCAGAGCGTTCGTGACGCGACGCAACAAACTGCATCGTGAGAAATCCAAAAGGTCTTGCCCGGACAAACTCGCAAGGTTATTGAAAAGCGCCGCCTGTTACGGGCAGCAATGGTTTCGGCGCAATATGGATAGTCTGTTTTTCCGACGGCGCGCCGATGGGTTTGCCGTTCGCATCCGTCACGACGATAGCGATAGTGTACGAACCGGGCGCAATGGATTCGGACAGAGTGAATTGCCACACGCCGCTTGCATCGGCGTCCGCGCTTCCGACCGCTTTGTCGTCAAGATAAATCACGACATGACTGTTGGGCGGCGCGGTTCCGGTCAAAGCCGCGCCAAGGGCGACGATTCCGGCTGCGCCCAAATTTAGAGTTGGCGGATTTACATTTCCGTTTCCGCCGCCCGATGCGTCGGGCGTAGATTCCGCAATCGGCGTCCCCGTTGCGTTTGCGGCGCTCACAGCGGTTTCCGACGCGCCCGGCGTGGCATTGGCGGTAGAGGTCGCGCCCGTTCCAGCTTGCGCCACAACAATCGTAAGCGACGCCGAAGAGACTTGCTGCCCGTCCACTGTCGTGACGGTCCGCAATACATATTCGCCCGCCGCAGTGGGTCTCACATCGAATTGATAATTGCCGTTCGCATCGGCGACAGTCTCTGCCACAAAAGCGTCATGGTTGTACAGCTGCACCGTTGCGCCGGGCGGCGCAATGCCAAACAAGTGAAGCGGCTGACCAACTGTCACCGACCCTGGCACAGCGCCAATTTCAAGTGAAATGATTTGTGCGGCGGCTGTAGCGTTCGGAACATTTGTCGCGCTTGTTCCGCCCACCGCGCTCGTATCCGTTGGCGCGTTCGGAACAACTGTCGCGTTCGCGCCGCCCGTCGCGCTCGTGTCCGTTGGCGCGTTCGGAACATTTGTCGCGCTCGTGCCGCCCGTCGCGCTCGTATCCGTTGGCGCGTTCGGAACAACTGTCGCGCTCGTGCCGCCCGTCGCGCTCGTATCTGTCGGCGCGTTCGGAACAACTGTCGCGCTCGTTCCGCCCGTCGCGCTCGTGTCCGTCGGCGCGTTCGGAACAACTGTCGCGTTCGTGCCGCCCGTCGCGCTCGTATCCGTTGGCGCGTTCGGAACATTTGTCGCGTTCGCGCCGCCCGTCGCGCTCGTATCTGTCGGCGCGTTCGGAACAGCTGTCGCGTTCGCGCCGGACGCAGCGCTTGTGGCGTTCGGATTCGACTCGGCTATCGTAATCGTGACAGGCGACGATGTAACTTGTTGTCCATTGATAGCCGTAACCGTCTGCAATTCATAAACGCCCGGCTGCGAGGGAGTCAGCTTGAATTCATAATTTCCATTGGCATCGGCGGTGGTCGTCGCAATGACCTTGCCCTGATTCAACAGTTGCACCTCTGACCCGGGCGGCGCTTGGCCGTTCAATACAATGGGTTGCCCGACTGCTGCCGTCGTTCCGCCGCTTGGCGCGTTCAACGCGATCGTTGTCACGGCAGCGGGCGCAGTGGGCGCAGGCGGAATGATGGTCGCGGGATTGCACGAAACCCATACGAGGCCGCATAGAGCCAGAACCAACAATATCGGAATTACCAACAGCCATTTGTCGAACCAGCCAAAGGCGTAACGCGGCTTGTTGTCTTGGAGCAGCGATGATTTATCCGCCAGCCCGGCTTGCAATTCTGCGTGGGGTGGCGATTCGGTGAGATGGCTTTTGATTTCGTCCAACGGATTGGACGGCGGTTGTGATGCGCTCATACAGCTTTACAATCCCGGATTTCGGATTTGGAGGGACGACCATCAAGGTTGCCCCTCTCCACCCCGTTGAAATTCATTCTAACCGGCAATCAATGCGCGCGCTTGGTCAATCCAATTCTGAAAGTGGTTGGCATTGAATTGCGGCGCGCGGCAAATAGCGGCGAGCTGTTCCACCGAACACTGCGCGAGCGCGGCATAGGTGCAAATGCCCGCTTCGTACAAGCGTCCTTCGTACACGCGTCCAATGCCGCCGATGCGGTCAAAATCGTCCGGCGCGCCGCCTTTCCAGGTGCGCTTTTGAGTTTTGGTTTCACGCGCGAGGCGCAACGCGTCGCCGCGGATGGCGGCGACATTCACGCCCGTAGCTTGCAAATCGCCCAAATTCAAAATCACGGCGAGTTCGCTTTCGCTGCGCTGCGCCAAATCCCAATACGTACCGATGCCGGCGTCGTACAGGCGTTGCTCAAATTCCGCGCCAACGCCGCGCACCGCGCTCAAATCTTGCGGGCAAGCCGCTTCAAGCGGTTCGGCGGCATCATCTTCGGCTTGCAGCGCGGCAAGCGTTTGGGCTTGGCTCTCAGCTTCGGGCGCCGCGGCGACGCTTGCGGTCAAGGTCGCCCCTTTGGCGCGCTCGGCGTCAAGTTCGCCGCGCAGTTGTTCGACTTGGGCGGACAAATCGCGCTTGCGGTCTTCCAAGCCCTGCGCCAGCGCAGTGGCAGCGGCAGCGCGCGCGGTAAATTTGGCAATGTCGGCAAGCAAATTGTTGTTATCTTGTTTGGCGCGCGTCAATTGCGTTTGCGCTTCGCCGAGTTCCGTCACGCGTTCGGCGAGCGTTTGTTGATACGTTTCTTTGTCGCGCTTGGTAATGCCGAGCGCGGTATTGACGTGCGAAAGTTGCAATTTCGATTCGGCGAGTTCCGCGTCGTCGAGCGCTTTGGCTTTTTGCAGCGCGTCGAATTCGCCTTGCAGCTGTGATTTTTCTACGGTGAGCGCGGTTTTGTCGCCTTCCAACAATTTGATAACTTGCGAAGCGGCGAGCGCGCCCGCCGTCAATTTAGCGATATCGCCGTCGAGCGCGGCGGTCTTGTCTTGCAATTGACCGACCTGTCCTTCGAGCGCGGTCTTGATGCCGTCGAGGTCGTTCGCGCGCTGCGTGGTATCCGCCAGCGTAATTTCCAACGTCTCTTTGGCGGCGCCGGCGGCGACGAGCGAATTGTCCAGCTTGACGCGTTCAGCTTCCGTTTGGTCGAGGCGTGCGCGCAAATAATCCGCGTCGCTGCGCGCGGTGCTCAATTCGCCATTGAGCGTCGCAATCTGCGCGGTCAAATCGGTTTTGGAAGTTTCCAAGCCCTTGACGATAGCGGCAGTGGCGGCGGCGGCAGCCGTCAGTTTGGCGATTTCAGCCAGCGAACCGCGCTGCTGCGCGCGCGTGGTATCGAGTTCGCTTTGGGCGTTATTAAAATTCGCGCGCAGTTCGTCGCGTTCGCCGCTCAACGCATTGAGTTTTACGCGCAGGTCGGTCGCTTCCGCCGCGCGCGTATTGAGCGTAGTTTCAAGTTGCTGCCGCGTTTGACGTGTGGCGTCGAGGTCGGCATTACTTTTAGTCAATTGCGTTTTCAAATCCGCGATTTGCGTTTCGGCGGCGGCGCGCCCGTTCAGCGCGCTCGTCAAGTCTGCGGTTTTGCCATTGAGCGCGGCTTCGGTTTGTTCCAGACTCGAACGGGCGCTCTGCAAATCCGCGTCGCGCTGTTTGAGGGACGCATCGAGGTTCGTGAGTTCGCTCTTGAGGTTGCGGCGCAAAAAAAACAATTCGAGCAGCCACATGATGAGCATACCGAGCAGAAGGGCGGCAAGGATTACGAGCCAGGGGGCTTGCGTCATGAGTTGTTCCATGTTGTCCTCTTGTTTGTCGGTTCGGCTTGTCACTACCAATGTGACGTGCGGCGACGACAATGTCGTGAAAAAATTCGCGCGGCGCAAACATCCAAATCAACACCGCAGCATAAAGCGCTGTCCGCATTATATATCAATAAGCTTGTTTTGGCGCGTCAATTATAATCTGATGCGTTCTCGTGTCTCGCCGCGCGGGCGCGCGAGAGCGAATTGTGATGATAATCCACATTTCAAGAGCCCAAGGGTTTCCAGAACCTCTTGAGGTCTCGAAACCGCGCAGCGTTCCGGGATGTGAGGAATCGCCAAGCCAATTCCATTTCAACGTCCGCGAGAAACCCATAGAGTTTGCGTTTTCACCCGGGTAACGCTTGGCAAAAAATTGCACGCGCAAAATTCATCAATTGATGGTAGGATAGGGGCACTAAATCACTCGCACGAGGATTCTAAATGAACCAAGTAACCGAAATCAATCCTGCCGATTATGCCAAGTATTGGTGGCTCACTTTGATTATCGGCATTCTGCTTGTCGCGCTCGGCGTCTTTATGTTTTCGAATTCGGATGGGACCGTCGCGTTCATGGTCACGCTATTGGGAATTGTGTGGTTAGTGTCCGGCGGCATTGAGATTGCCGAAGCGCTGCTCGCCCATCGGCGCAAGCGCCGCATCCTGTCAGTCGTTGTAGGAATTTTCAGTATTGTGTTGGGGCTGTGCGCGTTGAGCGAAAACTTGTCATTGTTGTTGGGACATGCGAATTGGATTACAGGAATTGCCCTCGCGGTATTGTTCATGGGCCTCTTGCAAATCGTTCAGGCGCGCAAAGGTTTGCGTCGCACAATGATTCTGGGCATTCTGAATGTCATTATCGGCGCCGGGTTATTATTTTTTCCCGACGCGTTGGGCGGGATTTTATTGTTTGTAATTGCGGGGTTAATTCTCGTCGCGGGCGCGGTCTTGATTTGGTATTCGTTCTGGTTGCGCCGACAGGATGAACCCGCGCCGGCAGCGGAACGCTTGAATCATTGATTCGCGTGCGCTAGGCCTCTGTAACGCGACCGTGCAGGTGGGTTCAGTGAACCCACCTGCACGGCATTTTTTTTCGCGTAAAGCTGCTTTGAATTCCGCCTTATGGTTTTCTGACGCTGAACTGGAACGTGTCCGACCTGGGTTTGCAATTGAATCCGTTGCACGGTCTGACGAACCAGTAATAGTCATGTACGGCTGCCAAGGGGTCCGTCTTGTAGTATGACTCTTTGACTCCGCGTTTCCGTATTACCAATTCTCCATTGGGCGCATCGCGGCGAATGACGACGATATATTTGATGGCACATTCGCTGTCCGTCCAATCGAGTTCGACGCGTGCCTGGCGTGTGTTCGCGCCGTCCAAAGGCAGCAGCAGCGTCGGCTTGATTGGCGGGGAGCTGCAATATTTCTGCGCCTTGGTCAAGACCGAAGCAATGTTGTTGCCCGTGTTGGGATCTGGAGTATCGGCATTGACCTGTGCGTCGTTAAAGACGTTCACATCTCCTACCACGTCAGGCCTCACGCGCGCTACAATCTCAATGGACGCGGCGGCAGCGGCGGCGAGATTTCCAAGATTACAACGCGCCGGACGAAGCGGGTCGCCTTCCACGCCTGCCATACAAGCGCCCTGCGATGGCGTAAAACTAAAACTCTGCAAACCGACGTGCATATAGTCAAGCACGACAACATTTTGGGCATCGCCGGCGCCATTGTTGACAACATCAATGGTGTACGTGATGGTCTGCCCGGCGCCAACAGTTGCCGGCCCGCTCTTGGCAATGGCAAGGTCAGCAGGCGCGGTTTCGACATAGTTCACAGCGCTCGCCGAATTGTTGGCGGTATTGAGGTCGTTCGTGGAGCTGGCTACTTGTACGTTGTTCGTCAATTTGGCGCCGGGTGAGGTTGTCTCTGCCACTTGGGCCCAAATCTGAATTGTGCGCGTTTCATTCGGTTGCAGCGCGCCCAAGTCACATTCAAGCGTATCGGGAGCGGTACTAACGAGCGAACAACCTCCGTCGTCAATCTCGTACGCGGTTTCCAGAGGCAGGATGTCTGTAACCACAACAGCTTGCGCCAACGAGGGCCCGAAATTGGTGACGATGACTGTGTACTTGGCTTGCTCGCCGGCATCCACTTTGACGGGCGTCACACTCTTGGCAATACCGACGTCAGCCATCGCAGAGACCGTAGTATTGTTGCTCGACGTATTATTGGCAGTAGATGGATCCCACGTCAAGGGTCCGGTAGGACCGCCTGCCGGCAAATCGGGCGGCGTTCCGGGTGGAATCGTATTGCTCGCGCCGGAAAGCGCAAGCGCCGTATTTGTCAAGAGAGTGGCATCGGAAACGGCAGGGTCAACCTTTACAAAAACATCAAAGGTCTTGCGCTCGCCTGCGCTCAACTTGTCCAAACTGCAAAACAAGATGTTGGCATCTACGTCAGAGGGTCGGCAGGTCGCCCCGTCCGCGTGGTCAAAATACAGAGGTCCCGGCATCGGCGCAGAGGGTAAGGTATCCTGTACTGTGACATTTTGCGAATCCGAGGGCCCGTTATTTTGCACCGCAATCGTATAACGGAGCATTTGTCCCGCAGTGACCTGATTTGCTACATCTTGGATGATAAAGCGGTTGAGAGCCGAGTTATATGATGTAACCACTTCGCCTATCGCAGATTTGGATGCGCTCAGGTCGCTGGCGGCGAGAACTGTGTTTTGCGTAAAGGCGGAATTATTGGCGGTGTCGTCATCAAACGCATCGGAATATACCACCGCGTCGTTCTCGAGAACTGTGCCCGCAGGAATGTCTGCGTCTGTAATCACTTGAAAAACCACGGTCACGCTATCGCCATTCCACAATGTGCCGAGAGTACACTCCAAGCGGTCAAGCGGATCGCCCGGGGCGCCGGTTTGACAAGGAGATGGGGTGATGGGGGTGGGCCCGGTAGCTCCTTCCGGATCCTTGGTCACGACCATACTGTTTTGATAGATTTTGACGCCTGGCGGCAAGCGGTCGGACAGGATTACATTGTCGGCAGGAGACGGCCCGTTATTTTGCACCGTGAGAGTGTACTGGATGCGCCGTCCCGCTGTAACTCGGGTCGAAGAAAAATAGTTTGGCGCTGTCGGAAAAGCCTGCCCGAATACGGCATTATTAAACATCAATCCTGCCTGACTGACCTGCTGCTCTTCCGCCGTCGCCAACTTGGTGAGACTCAGGTTAGAGACCGCCGTTACATCTATAAACGCATCGGCGAAATTATTGGACATATCGGGGTCACGGGTGTCGGCGGTGACGCGCGCCGTATTTGTCGTGTCCATATCTTCTTTGGCAACGAGACGGAAACTTGCCCGCATTCGTCCCTGATTGGGATCTGACAATGCCGACAAAAAGTTCGTACTAAAAGTTCCAATGTCGGTCCCGAATTGCGTCGAGACCAGATCCCCTGTGGTGCATGTGAACTGCGTGATGGAACCGGCGCCCTGCCCAACTGAAAAGGCGCATGATTGGACGCTAACAGACGCCGAGCTCAATAGCGTATCCGTGATAATCACTTGGCGAGACCAACTGGGTCCCACATTGTCCACAAAGATGGTATAGGTGAAAATGTCGCCGGCGCGAATCGTTGTTGCGGGTTCGACATATTTGCTGAGCCGTAGATCCGCTTTATCCTCAACGAACGTCGTTTCGACGTCGGTCCCAAGCGTGAACGAAATGACTAGAGTTCCGTCGGCTTCGGACTTTACTGCGTCTGGAGTGATGCGAGTCTTGATGACAAAGTTGCGCGTCTCGCCGACCGCAAGGTCTCCGACACTGCACGCAATGTTCGGAGCGCCGCTTGCATCGCATCCTTGTGGCGCAACGAGATCATCGTCCAGAAAAACTAACGTTGCGGGATCGGGCAGTGTCCCGTTAACAACCACGTTGGTTGCGGGGTCGGGCCCCTGGTTGTGAACGGAAACATAGTAGAAAAGTTCCTCGCCAGCGATGACAGGGTCCGGGGAATCGTTGAGGGAGGTAACGATAGTCGAAGCGAGGGTACCCGAAGGCGCGTGTACGATTTCAGCGCCCGCTTTTTCAAAATCCGGCTTGGGCGGTTTTGCTGGCGCCTGTTCGGGCGCTTGTTCGGGCGCGCTTTCGGGGACAACTACCGGCCCCATGACACTGTTGATTTGCTCTCGCGCTTTGAAGCCAAGTTTTTTGGAACAGCGCGCAGCATACGCGATAAACTCGTCACGCGCGGAAGGATACAGCGCAAAGGACGCGGGAGTTAGAGCCGTTGCCCAATCCGTACGCGTACGCAGCGCTGCCTCTCGCAAAGCATTGAATTGCTCCAAAGCACAGTCTGCTCGCGCATTGGGTGGAGATAACTGTGGATTCTCTGACGCCGCGCCAAGCGATCCTGCAGGAACCTGAAGCGCCTGAACAGGCACAGGCAGAGTAAGCAACCCGATGAGTACTGCCAACGCCACCAAACTACCAAGGAATACCAACATCCGCACGCGTCTTGCATCGTCGTGAACGAACATAATCCCCCCTTTCAATTGGGACAATACAAAAAGCCGTTCGTTACATTAACGAACGGTCAAATCGGATGTATCAGCGCTATAGGCATAATTTATATTGAGCAGACAAAAATTGTGGGTTCGGTGGCCGGGACAGTCAGAGTATAGATACGCCTACAGCAACGTCGCCAGGGCGTAACACGGTCTTGCGGTGGTTAGTATAGGACAATCACAAATCCAAGTCAATGCCCTATCGGCAGAGGGGTGTGCGCCCGATTTTTGGGTAAGCGGTTCGGGCGAGCGAAGAAAAAAAAAGACAGTTACCGTTCTGGCGTCAGCGCAAACCATTTCCACGCGCTCGGCGGTAGGGGCACATCTTTTAAATACACGCGCGACGGCTCTTTTGCCCACGCGTTGACGATGTTGCCCCATTCAAACGTTTTCGCCAACGTAGCGGGCGGATACGTCTCTTGCATCGCTTGCCACCAGTTCAAGCCATCCTCTTTTTGAAAATGCCAAAACTCGATAGCTTCTCGATTATTGCGCCAATCAAAATCCAAATCGTCGTGCGATGAAATGCGCGCCCAGCCATAAATGCGCGCGAGTTCCGTAAAATTCACCCAATACCCTTTGGCGATTGGCGCTTCGACGCCGCCCTGACCCGGCGCGAGCGTGGCGCGCGCGCGATACGACAAATCCCACGGCGCTTCGGTCAACGGCGCGCCCATCGAACCGTCCTGTTTCGCCGCGCGCAAATATACTTGCCAATACACTTCGGCGCCCACGTCTTGGCGCACGAGCAATAATTTTTCTTGGTCCCCCACCACTTTGGAAAGCAGCGTATCCACCGCGCGCCCCGATTTGTGCCACGATAAATCATCGCACGTATTGTCGCAGCGTGAACTAATCAAGCGCGTCATATCGGAAAGCGTATCGAGAAAATCAATCCCGCTTTCCGCTTTGACGCGCTGCCGCAGCGCGCGAAACGATTCCGAAACCGTACTGGACAAAATTCCCCAAGACGGCGCGAGATACACATCTTTCATGCCGACGAAATCGTATTTGCTGCCCTCGGCGGGATTCGACGGAATCGGTTTCTCAATAAACAACGGTGGCTCGGTCGTCGGCGCAAAACCGAACGCGGGCGCGCGCGCCGCCCACACGGCGGAATCGAACCACGCCGTCGCGTCGCTCAAACTGCGCGCGGGCGCATCGTCCAGCGCGGCGAGATACAAGGGCTGCTGCGCGGGGCGCGCGGCAATAAAAGCAATTTGTTTGCCGTCAGGCGCCCACGTCGGTTTCACATCGCGTCCGAGAAATGTAATTTGGCGCGGCGCGGCGATTTTCGCGCCGTCCCACGCGGCAACGAAAATATCGCGGCGTTGACAATTGCCGCTTGCCACGCTGCCTTGCAGCGCGGGTTCGTCGAGCGTAGCGGTCACCGATTCCGCGCATCCTTCCCGATTCGAGACAAACGCGATTTGTTTGCCATCGGGCGCGAACGCGGGCTGTTCGTCGTGAAAACGATTGTTGGAAAGATTTGTGCGCGCCGCGCCCTCGGGCGTCATGGCAAACAATTGTTTATTGCCGGTCTCCCAACTGGTGTACACAATCGTCTTGCCATCGGGCGCCCACGCGGGCGCGAAATTGTACGCCGCGCTGTCGGCGGTGAGATTTTTCAAATTGGCGCCGTCGGCGTCCATGCGCCAAATGTCCATTTTGTTGGCGCGATACGATTCAAAGGCGATTTGTTTGCCGTCGGGCGACCACGCGGGCGCGCCGTCATAAGCAAGG
>JAJVIA010000110.1:11935-19238 GCA_022072245.1 Anaerolineae bacterium | reverse complement strand
ACTTGAGGTGCGTATGTCGTTACCAGATATTCATTGTCGTATCGGTTTGTCGGTCATTTTTTTCGCGTTGATGTTGGGCGTATGGGGCGTCATTGCGTTTTTACGCGGGACGGGCGTATCCAATAATTATCGCGGCGCGTTGGTGGTGGGCGAGCTGTTGGTCATCGGGCAAGCGGTGGTCGGACTCATTCTAGTCATAACGGGTTATTGGCCCCCCGATGTCCTGCATTTTTTGTACGGGATTGTGGTGATGTTGATGTGGGTGATGACGTACATTTACACCAAAGGCGCCATGACGCGGCGCGAAGCGATGATTTACGCGGTCGTTTCGTTTTTTATCATGGGCTTGGGCATTCGCGGCATCATGACCGGCAGCCAAGTGCCGTCGTGTCTCGCGTCCTTTTGAGCGCGGTAAAAAATTACGACGCCGCGCAAGCTCTGCGCCAAACCATAAAGCAACGCGCGCCCACGTGGGCGCGCGTTTTTTCATGCCGTCAAAAGTACGTCAGATACAATCTTACGGCGCGGCTTCCGGTCCATGGTCGCGGAATTGCGCGACAAAAGAACGAATCACCTGTTCGTTGACGCCTTCGCAGTTTTGCAGATTGCCCCACGCGGCGAGCGCGATTTTTTGCGGCATGTTTGGATATTCTACGACGCTCACTTTGTACGGGTCCGCCTGTTGAATCCGCACCAATTGGTCAAGCTGGTCTTGGGGAATGTTGTTATAGTACAAAATGACATAACCGTGTTCCAAACTGTGAACCAATTCGGTGATATTCGCGTTCTTGTCATAGATGCCGGCGGGATACGAAAGCGGATTGTGCGTGCCGGAGGTGGGCGGAACGCTTTTGTACACCGGCGCCGGGTCGCCCGGTTCGAGATGTCCGCGTCCCTCGTCCGCCATGACCTGAAGCGGTTCGCACATGGCGCTCCCGACGCTGGTCGGTTGACGTGACTGGAACATGGGATACAAAATGCCAAGGCCCAATAACAACGCGGCGGCGATGCCGCCGCCGATGATGAGATATTGTTTTTGTTTTTTCGCTTCCGCTTGTTTGGCTTGCGCGGCGCGTAAAGATTTTGGCATGAATCCTCAACCTATCGAGTGAGCAGAGTGAAAAACATTTTACTTGAAATCAAATTACCGACAACTCGCGCAAATCGCCGAGACGCGGCAGCGCGCTATCCGCATAACGCTGCGCGCGGTCAATCAAAAGCGCGTCCATGCCCGCGCCGCGCGCGCCCTCTATGTCGTGATGTACGCTGTCGCCAATGTACACCATTTCTTGAATCGTTTTGCCGGCGGCGGCGACCGCCGCGTGAAAAATGCGCGGGTCCGGTTTTTCAATGCCGAGAATACCCGACACGATAAAGAAATCGAAATAGTGCGCCAAGCCCAATTCGCCCAAGAGCGTTTGGCAGTTGGGCGAAAAATTGGAAATGATGCCGAGCTGTTTGCCGCGCGCGCGCAGCGCGTCGAGCGCGGGCGTCACGTCGTCAAAAACCGTTTGCAAATCGCCGCCATTCGCCGCGTCGAGCAATTCATTCGCAAAAGCTACGGCATCCGTTTCGGCGACGCCGAGCCGCCGAAATCCTTCCGCCCAAAAATCCAACCAAAACGCGCGCTGCGCCGCGGCGGACCACAGCGACAGCGGAGCGCCGCGCTGACGTTCCGGCAATTCATAATCCAATTCTTGCAGCACGCGCGCAGCGTGGGCTTGGGAAACGCCGCAGCCCACGCGCGCGGCGCGTTCGGCGTACAAAACCGCGCGGCGGCGTTCGTCGAATTTAATCAGCGTGCCGCCGACATCAAAGAGATACGTTGAATATTCTTTCGGCATCTGTCGGTTGGAACGAGCTCCATGGCGCGTTGCGCGCGCATTCAAAAAAACAGGACGCGCTTGGGGCGCGTCCTATTTTAGGGCAATGAAAGGAGCGAGCTATATTGTTTTGAACATTCTATGCGGCGCGTTCGCGACGGCAAACCAATGCGTTCGTCCGCGCGCGCCAATTTTCAAAAACTTGCGCATCAAGCGCTTACAAGCCGTATTGCGCCGGGTCGAAACCTGCGACCGTGCCTTCTTCTTTGAGTTCGCCCGATTCCATTCTGGCTTTGTACACCGCAGCTTCTTGAGCCGCCCATTTGGCGTCAAAGTCTTCGCGGCTCATCACATACCAGTCGGCATTCTTTTGAATGTATTCGCTCCACTGTTCCGGCACATCGTCATTGGGGAAAATCGCCGAGACCGGACATTCCGGCACACAGGCGCCGCAATCAATGCACGTGTCGGGATCAATATAAAGCGCGAAAGTCGTCTGGAAATTATCTTCGTCTTTGCGCAAATGGATGCAATCTACCGGACAAACATTTACGCACGCAGTGTCTTTGGTGCCAATACAAGGTTCAGCAATTGTATACGCCATGACCCTACCTCCGTAAGGGATATGAGATAACTTTTAGTGTATCGAGAGCAATGCGTCTTTACGTCGTGGGGAGAATGATACTCTAATTCCATTTTAGCGTCAAGTATTTTTGGCAAAAATTCGCGGCAAAAATGATTGACAGGCGCGCGCGCATAGTGTAAGATGCGCGCAAGGACACTATGGCGCGCTTCGCTGCCTATCGCGCGCAAGGGACTGGGTTTATGACCAGAACGCTGGGCTTGTCTCAATTCGTTATCATTATCGTCATCGCCGTCGCGCTAATTTTTGCGTGGGATTTTGGGCGGCGCATCGTGGAAACGGTGCAAATGGTCCAAGCCCTTCAAGCCGCCGACCGTCAATTGACGCAAGTGGAGCAAGCCAACACCCGACTGGCGGCGTTAAAACAGGATGTCACAAGCGATGAATGGCTCGAAAAACAGGCGCGCGCCCGGCTGCATTACACCCGCGAGGACGAAACGGTTTTTATTCCCGCCGCGACGCCGCCGCCGCCCGTCGCGCCGCCGCCCGTCATTGTCGCGCCGCCCCCCCAACGCACGATTTGGGATGACATTCTCGATGCCTTGTTTGGACCAACCCAACATTGAGAAATAAAAAATGCGGACTGTGGACCGAGCGAGATACCGCGCTCGGTCTTTTTTTCCCCTCGCTACAAAAATGAAACTGCGTTCTATCACGGTCTTTATTCACGCCGACGAATCCTTGAAAACGCCCGCGCTGGACCGCGCGGCGGAATTGGTTCGCGTCGCGCGCGCCGACGCCTCGCACACGGAATTTGGCTTGCAAACGACGCGAATCGCCGCGCAGCCGCTGCATCAAATTTTGCGCGCGCGCTCCGCGCTGGAATTTAGCCGCGCGTTCGAGACGGCGTACCGCGCGCGCGGTTTCGATTACGGCGCGCTGCTCCTCGCGTCGCCGCAAGTGTATGCGGACGCGCCCGCATTGGTGACAAACGTCGAGACGTTGTTTGTTTCGCTCGCGATTGCAAGCCAAGCGGAGGGGATTGATTTCGACGCGCTGCGCGCGGCGGCGCACGCCATTCACACGCTCGCGCACGCGTCCGACGATGGTTTGTACAATTTTCGTTTCGCCGCGTCCGCCAATGTGCCGTCGGGCATCCCCTACTTTCCGACCGCCTATGCGGGCGCAGAGACGCCATGCTTTGCATTCGCGTTAGAAGCGGCGGATGTGGCGGTGGACGCGTTCACGGACGCGCCGACCTTGCGCGACGCGCAAACGCGTTTCGTGAACGCCGTTGAAACGCACGCGGCGCGGCTGGACGCGTGGGGCGCGCATTTGCAAGCGCAAAGCGGCGTGCGTTACGCCGGCATAGATTTTTCGATGGCGCCGTATCCAAACGAAAACACGAGTCTAGCCACCGCGCTCGAACGTTTGACGGGCGCGCGCTTTGGCGCCCGCGGCACTTTGTTCGCCGCGTCGTTTGTGACGGATGCCTTGCGACGCGCAAAATTTACGCGCGCGGGTTTTAGCTCTTTGATGCTGCCGCTGCTCGAAGATTGGACCATGGCGCGGCGTTCGTACGAAAATTTATTTTCGCTCGATTCGCTGTTGTTGTATTCGACCGTATGCGGCACGGGCCTGGATACCATTCCGCTGGCGGGCGATACGGACGAGCGCGCGCTCGGCGCATTGCTGCTCGACCTCGCCGCGCTCGCGGTGAAATTGAATAAACCCCTGACCGCGCGCTTGGTCCCCATTCCGGGCGTATCGGCGGGCGCGTCCACCCAATTCCAGTTTGAATATTTTGCCAACGCGCGCGCGTTCGGCATCCAAGCGGACGCGCGCATGAAATTATTCGAGATGTGAATGAGCTATGCTACAATTCGTTCATCCTACAATTCGGACTTGATTGCAGGGGCGTCTGTTCAAGACCTTTCGGGTTTGTGCGATGCAGAGCATCGCGAGAAACCTGAAAGGTCTCGGACCCCGCAACTTTATCTTGTCCAAGAATTATGCGTGACGCAGGCGCGATGAACGCATTGCCAAGCGCGTTGGGCAAATCACTGCAATGGAGCAGTATGTCAGACAAAACTTTTCTTTTACTCGGCGGCGCGGGTTTGGTGGGGCTGCAAGTGGCGCGCGCCATCGCCCGTGAAATTCAACCGCCGCGCGTGGTCATTGCCTCGCTCTATCAAAAAGAAGTCCGCGAAGCGCTGACGCAACTAAACAAGGAATTCGGCGAGGTGGATTGGGTCGGCGTGTGGGGCGACGGTTTCGTGCGTTCGGAATTTTCGCAGCTGCGCCGCCGCGAGTTGCTCGATTCGTCCGCGCGCCGCGCCGCATTGTATGATGATTTATTCGGCAATCTGGATGCGGCATACGAACGCGCGCGGCTCACCCAAGTCATTCGCGAGTACAAGCCGAATGTAATTGTGGACAGCATCAACACCGCCACCGCCATCAGTTACCAAGACGCTTACGCGGCGTCGGTGATTGCGAAACAAAAACTGGACGCGCTGTTTGGCGAATTGGACGCGTTGACGCGCACGGTGCGCCAAATGAGCGTTCCCCTCACTCTGCCGCAAGGCGGCGAGAGCCATCTGGCGGTCCAAGAAGCGTATTCGCGCGAACAAGTGGAACATACGCTGGCGCAATTGAACGCGCATCTCGAGGCGCTGGGCGATTTACGCAAACCCGCGCAGAACGCGTTCGAGACGTTATTGATTTCGCAAGCGGTGCCGCAATTGGTGCGCCATGTGGTTTTGATTTTGCGCGCAATGGCTGAAGTCGGCACGCGCTTGTATTTGAAAATCGGCACGACCGGCACGGGCGGCATGGGGCTAAACATTCCCTACACGCACGGCGAAGATAAACCGAGCGCGAAACTCATGTCCAAAACGGCGGTCGGTTTCGCGCACACCGGCTTGATGTTTTTGATGGCGCGCACGCCCGAAGCCCCCATTGTCAAAGAAATCAAACCGGCGGCGATGATTGGCTATGCGGATATCAGTATGCGCGCGATTCAAGAACGCGGCAAACCGGTGACGCGGTACGCGCCGAAATTGCAGAAACTGAATGGCGAATTAATTCTGCACGCCGCGCCGGAGGAATTTCAAGAGCGCGGCAAACTCCAAGTCGTCATTGTTGACACGGGCGAAAATGGCGCGTTCGCCAAAGGCGAATTCGAAGCGATTACGGCGATGAATCAGATGGAATTTATTACGCCGGAAGAAATCGCGTCCAAAGTCGTTTTGGAAATTCTGGGCGTCAATACGGGCAAAGAAGTATTGTCCGCGCTCGACAGTACGGTATTGAACCCAAGTTATCGCGCGGGCAATCTGCGCCGCGCGGCGCTGACGGATTTGGCGCGCTTGGAAGAGGAAACCAAAATCCCGTCGGTGGCGCTAGGTCAATTGGGCCCGCCGGAACTTTCAAAATTGTTGTTTGAAGCATATCTGTTGCGCGAACGCTATCACACGCTCGAACGCGTGTTGAATCAGCGTCCGAAAAAAATCGCCGAAGCGTTATTCGCTTGGCTCAAAAAACATCCCGACATCAAAGAGTTGATTGTATCGGTCGGCTTGCCCATTCTCGCGCCGGACGGTTTGACGCTTTGGCGCGGGCCCCAAATTCGCATTCCCGAACGCGCCGATACAAATCGCGTGCCGTTGACGGCTGAAAACGTGGACGCGTGGGCAAAAAAGGGATGGGTGGATTTGCGCCCCGAAAATTTTGTCGTGTGGCGCGAACGCTTTGAAGAAATGGAACGCACGCGCAAAGGATTGCGCGGGCGCGGCTCCGCCGCCGTGACGACCGAAGCGTACATGTTTGACGAAATTCATATCGGCGAAGTGGTGGCGTGGGTGTTTAATAATGAAGCGGAGGGATACCGAATCAAATGAAAATAGATGCCGCAACGCTTGTCCCGAATCTCGGCGAAATGCCCGCGCTGGCGCGCAGCGTCGAGGCGCTGGGCTTTGATTGCTTGTGGACGAGCGAAACACAGCACGACCCCTTTTTGCCGCTCGCGCTCGCGGCGGAACATACCAAAGAAATCGAGTTAGGCACGGCGATTGCCGTGGCGTTCCCGCGCAGTCCGACCGTGTTGGCGCATATCGCATGGGATTTGCAAGCCGCGTCAAAAGGCAGATTTATTTTGGGACTCGGCACACAGGTCAAGCCGCATATTGAACGCCGCTTTGGCATGACGTGGGAACATCCGACGGCAAAATTACGCGAAATGATTTTGGCGATGCGCGCGGTGTGGGACGCGTGGCAGGGCGACGGACGCATCAATTTTCGCGGCGAGTTTTACAAAATTACGCTCATGACGCCGTTCTTTAATCCCGGGCCGATTGAACATCCGCACATCCCCATTTACATCGCGGGCGTAAATGAAAAATTGTGTCAACTCGCGGGCGAATTGTGTCAGGGCTTTCATGTGCATCCGTTCCATTCCGCAAAATACCTGCGCGAGGTGACGCTGCCGAATATCGCTATTGGGATGCAAAAAACGCAGCGGCAGCGCGCCGACCTGCAAGTCTCGTCGGCGGTATTTGTGGCGACGGACGACGCGGAAAAAGAGATGGTACGCGCGCAGATTTCGTTTTACGCGTCCACGCCGAGTTATCGCGCGGTGTTGGAAACGCATGGCTGGAGCGCGGTCGGCGAAGAGCTTTCGATGATGGCGGCGCGCAAAGAGTGGGCAGAGATGGCGGGCAAAATTACGGACGAGATGCTGGAAGAGTTTTGCGTCGTGGCGGCGCCCGACAAACTTACAGACGCCATCAAAGCGCGATACACGGGTTTGCTCGACCGCATCACGCTCTATACGCCTTTTGAACCGGACCAAGATACGGAAAAATGGAAGGCGTTGATCAAGGCGTTTAAACAATAA
>JAJVIA010000110.1:0-11835 GCA_022072245.1 Anaerolineae bacterium | reverse complement strand
ACCAAACAGAACACCCGGTCCCCGCTCTGGTCTGTCCGCGCGCTGGTGTGGATTTCGATTCCCGTCGTCATTATCACGACGCTATTGGTGTTTTATTTCAGTACGCGTTCGTTTGTAACTGAACTCACCATCGCGCTGGGCATTATTGCGGCGGGATTGTTTGTGTTTCTAGCCATCGGCTTGTATGTTGGCGCGCAGTTGGAACAACCGACCAAAACGGCGCCGGAAGCGCTCGACCTGGGTACCGTTGACCCCGGTCTCGTCGGGCTGCCAATGATAAATGTACCCGACATAAATTTGGATATTCCCGATATAGGCGATGCGGGAAATGATCTCGTCGGCTGTCTGGTTTCAATCGTCGTATGGATTGCCATTTCGCTGCTTTTGATGCTGCTGTTTTGGCTCCTCGTTCAACTGTTTGCCATCGCCTTGCCGTGGATCTTGCTCGCGTTGTATTGGATGTTTTATCGCGCGCTCAAACTCGTCTTGGACAAGGCGCCGCAAACGCGCGGCCAACTTTTGCCGAGCATCGGATACGCGCTCTTGTACACCGCGTTGTACACCGGTTGGCTCTTTATGGTATTGGGCGTGTTACAATTGATTCGCCTGTGGACGACGAGCTAGTTCTCGTCCAACATGAAATTGCCTGATCCACATTTTCCAAGCGGCGTTAGAGAACGCCTTTCTACGCGTTCTTATTCCGCAATTTCATAATGTTAAAGAACTAGACAAATTTCCCGGCGTTTGCAAAATGAGACCCGAAGGATTGCTTGATCCTTCGGGTCTTGCATTGACGCAAATGTTTATTCGGCTCGCGCCGCGACATGAAACGTTTGCCACGTTGACCGCGCGCAGCCGCTTGCGCCGCACGCCGTCACCCGCCAGACATACGTTTTTCCCGCTTGCAGTTTCGACGTCGTTACATGCGATGCGGTCAAATCCGTCCGTTTGAATACGACCGCCCCGCGCGCGTTCCCTTCGCGCACGCTCACCTTCCATATCGTCGCGCACGCATCATCCTGCCAATCCAATGCCACGCGTCGCGTTGTCAGCTCTGCCGCTTGCGTCGGCGCGACAATGGTGGGGCGCGCGGGACAGGTTGCGACGACACGCACGCGCTTGCTTTCGGAATAAATCGGCGCGTCGTTGACTATCACGCTTTCGAGACGATAAAAATAGATTCCCGCGTCCGCCGCGTCCGTGTACGAATACGTGTGTCCTTGCACTTGGCCCGGCGCCTGCGCGGGAACAAGTTGCGCGTTCCGCTGCGTCCACGCGCCCTGCTTGCCTTGACGACGCCAAACATTAAAACCCAACACATTCGTTTCCGTACCGGTCTGCCATTTCAAAAGCGCCTGGTTTTGCTGCGCGCGCGCGGTAAAAGCAAGTAACGTTGACGCCGTCGGCGCAGAAGGCGCCGTACAGCTTGCGCCGCCCCCCGCGTTGTGCGCGCACACGGCGTAATAATTGGTCGCGAGCGAATTTTCGGCGGGCGCTAACGGATTTGTATCGGTATAGCTCACGCGTCCGTTCAGCGAACCAAAATTCGGCGGCGCAATGGTCGCCAGAAGATTGCCCGCGTCAGGCGTAAAACTTTGCGTTAGACTGCGATGCACCGTGTACGTGTTTGCCAATTCGCGTCCGCCGCCCGTATCCGTCGTCACGCTATTCCATGTGATTTTGTTCTGCGCGCCGTTCGTCGTCACAACAAATTGCGCGGGAACGGACGGCGTTTGCACGCCGTTCGGCTGCACCAAAACGATGCCCCAAGCCGCATTGACCGGCGCGGTGACGCTGCCGCCAGTGACGGTGTACGTACCGCCCTCTATTGCGTCGTACAATATCGTTCCGTCCGCCAAATTGTACGGCGCCGCGTTCAAATTATTTAACGTTACACTGTGCGCGTTATTCACGTCGCGATTCAACACAATCAACGCGGTCTGCGAACCGTTCGTCCGCGCAAAACCGTACAATTTATTCGCATCGTCAATAACAATGCCGTGCTGGACGGCGCCGTCCTGCAAAACGGGATACGCCAAACGCAGCGACGCCATCTTGCGCGCAAACACCAAAAGATTGGACGTGTCCGCCGTCAAATCGCCCGGCGTATCATCCCATGGAAACGGCGCGCGATTGTACGGGTCGTCTTGCGTGCGCGAACCGTCCCACACGCCATCTTGCGACAAACCGATTTCGTCGCCGTAATACAGCGTCGGCGCGCCGGCGTACGTGAACGCAAATAACCACCATTCTTTCATGCGCTGCACCGCCGCCGCGTCATTGTTGTTGTTGATTTTTTTCAAAAGAAACCGGATGCGCTGGGTGTCGTGCGAACCTTCGAGATTCATCATCGCGTTGAACGCCATTGGCGGATAATCTTCTTGAATCGAACGCAAACGCGCATTGAATTGCGAGGGCGAAATGGCAGAAATCGCGCCGCTCGAACTGCCGCTGTTGCTGTCGTTTTCTTCGTACACGGTCCCGCCGCTGCATCCTTCGCCCGGCACACATCCGGTAAAGAGCCACGCCAAAACCGCCGAGCGAAAACGATAATTCATTACGCTGTCCCACTCATTGCCGAGCAGCCACGCGGACGCGTCGCCCCATTCTTCGCCGAGCGTCAGCGCTTGCGAATTGTATGCGCGCACCGCGCTGCGGAAACCTTCCCAATAATCATTGCTCGCGTCATTCGTCAAACCGGAATCCACATCCGCGCCCACATCAAAACGCCAACCCGACGCGCCTTGATTGGTCCAATAGGGCCCGACGGACGCCAAGCCATTATTCCAAATCAAATTGCGGACGGCAGCGGTATTGGCTTGAAGTTTGGGCAGTGAGGAATAACCATACCAAGCTTCGTATGTCGCCGTGCCGCCATTATTGGGCGGCGTATAAGTGTTGGGCGGCGCGCAATAGACTGGGATATTCGGAGCGTCGAGACCCGGATTATAAATCGTATTCGCATCGGAAAAATAAAACCAATTGCGATACGTCGAAGTTGTAGCTTCGCAGGCGCCGCTGCCGTCATTCGTCCCCATGCCGTTCGGACTTGTGAGCGCGCCCGCCGCGTCGTAGCGCGCATAGCGGTCAAAGTACGTGCTGTCGGATGAAACGTGATTGAACACGCCATCCAAAATGATTTTGATGTTGTGCGCGTTCGCCGCCGCGACGAGATTGTTCCAATCGGCGAGCGTGCCAAAATCGGGGTCAATGGTCAAATAATCTGCCGTGTCGTACTTGTGATTGGACGGCGAACGAAAAATAGGATTGAGGTACAACACACTCACGCCGAGATTGTCGAAATACCCTTGGTCAATTTTGTCCTTGATGCCTTTGAGGTCGCCGCCGTAAAAATTGTTGCTGTACGAGCCGGAACAAGTCGGCGCGACGAGATTGCGCGGGTCGCAGATGGCGGTATTCCAGACGTTAACGTTGCCGCCATTCGGGTCCGAGCGAAAAATTGTGCCGCCGCTTTCATTGTAAAAAAAGCGACCCGCAGCGGGATTGTTGCTCGCGTCGCCATCGCGGAAACGGTCGGGAAAAATTTGATAGACGATGCCTTGCTGCATCCAAGTCGGAACGCTGAACGCGGAATCATAGACGGTGATTTGAAAGGACAAACCATCGTTATAATTGTCGCTCATCGCGCCCATGCCGCCGCCGTAAAACTTTACATCATCGTCGGTATAAAAATCTTGGTCGCAAATTCCATTTCCAGAATTGTTGTCGGGGTCATCGTTCAATTCAAAAAAATAATACAGAATCGTCGGCTGCGCGCCAACCGCGATGTCGGCGTACCACCAATCGTAGGTAACGGGGTCGTTGTCAAAACCGCCATCCCAGGACATGGCATAATACGTTTCTGTATTGGCGCGGTCATCCCAAACGCGCACGCGCGCGCTGTTCAAATCGCCTTGCGCGACGCGCAAACGCAGTTTTACCGTATGGTTGGGCGTAATGGGTCCGACCAGCGAACGATAATTCGAGTCGAACGTATCGTGCAACGTTTGAGCCCACCAGATATTGCAATCTACGCTTGCGCCGCTTGGCCGCGCGCGTTCTATTTCTGTATGACCGCTAACGCGTGGCGCGCTTGAAACCGCGCGCGGCAAAGCGAACGGCGTTACAAAAAAGAAAAGCGCGAAAACGCCCAAGAGCGCCGCGCGCGTTTTGGCAAACCGCCTAACCGACCGTAACATAAAACTCCTTTGCTCGGGCAGTGAGTTCAGGCACCAAGCAGCCCAACCCATCCCTTATATCGAATGTGCCAGATGATAATACATTGTATGCCCCTTGTCGAATTTTTTTGGCGTTGCGTACAAAAAAAACTGGTCGGAAAAATCCCGACCAGTTTTGATTTTTTTATTGTACCGGCACGCTCAAGCACGTTAAATCGGTGCCGGACTTGCCGACCATGCACGACGTTACTTTGGTCATGGCGCCCTGTCCGCCGACAGAGATTAAATTCTGAATCACATATTTCACATAGCCGGCGATAATGGCGGTACTGCCGACATTCGTCACCGGTTGATTGCTGCTATTGTACGCCACGCTTTGAATCGTCGCCGGCGAATCTTCGCCATTCCAATAATAATTGACCGTCACTTTGAGCTCGCCTTTGGCAAGTTTTTCGGTTTGGATGCTCCGAATTTGATTTGAATTCGCGGGCGGCGGCGTCGGCGTGGGCGGCGCGTTATTGACCGTAATCGTGACCTGCGCTTGGACGGAACTGCCTTGACACCACGCGGTTAAATAATACGTCGTCGTTTGTTTGGGATAGACGACCATGCTGCCCGGCGTCGGCACGCCGCTGCCGCCATTGGTTTGCGAACTCAATTGAACGGAATCGGCATTGTTGACTTGGCCCCACGCCAAGGTCGAACCCTGACCTGCCGAAATGACCGACGGACTCGCGCTAAAACCATTGAGTTGCGGCGCGCCGCTGCAAGTTGGGCCCCCTTGCACATTGACCGTAATCGGCATTTGCGTTTGAAACGAACCGCAGACGCCAATCACATAATACGTACTGGTCTGGTACGGATTCACCTGCTGCGAACCCGGCGTGCCGATGCCGACGCGGTGGCCGTCCGGATATTGCAAATATGCCGCTTGCGCGCCCAAGACGCTACCCCAATAAAGCGTCGTGACCTGGCCCGGATACGTCGTCGCGGGATTCGCATACGCGTACTGAATCGTCGGCGCGCCGCAACTCTGCGCGGCGGCGCGGTTCAAAGGGTTGACGCGTAATCCATTTTCGTCTGGCGCGGTCTGTGCGGCGCCAACGGGCAACGCGAACGCCGCCAGTAAAATTGCCAACAGCGTCAAGCCGACGCCCAATAAAATTTTTGTGCGAAACATTCAACCTCCCTGTCTCCGTTTTGGGTTGTTCAAATCATAAATCAATTGCAGACCGCGCAGCGTAAGTTGTTCATCCGTAATATCGGCTAAACGCGATTCGCGCAGCACGAGCGAAATCTGTTCGCCCGTCGCAATCACGCGCGCGTCCGCGCCCAACATTTGTTTGAACCGCGCAATCATGCCTTCGACCATGCTGATATAACCATAAATCAAACCCGAACGCACCGCGTTGATTGTGTTTTTGCCAATCGGATTCGGCGGGTCGGGCGGCGCAAGTTCGACGCGCAGCAATTGCGCGGCGGAACGAAATAACGCGTCCGCGCTCACATTCAAACCGGGCGCGATGGCAGAACCCACATATTCGCCCTGCGCGTTCACCGCGTCAAAAATCGTAATCGGCGAAAAATCAATCACGATGGCGGGCGCGCCGTGCAAAGTTTTTGCCGCCAACGCGTTCGCCACGCGGTCCGCGCCAACCTCGCGCGGATTATCCGTCTGAATTTTGATGCCGGTCTTGATGCCGGGTCCCACCACCAGCGGCGTCCAACCAAATTGCGCGCGGCACAATTCTAAAAACGTCGGAATCATCGGCGGCACCGACGACGCCAGCGCGCCGCCCGTAAAGGTGTACGCGCCATTCGTCTGGCGCAAAAACGTATTTAACAAGACCGCGTACTCGTCGGGCGTTCCTTCCACACGCGTAGAAATGCGCCACGCCGCGCGCAGCGTCGCGCGCTCAAACACGCCGAGATTGATATGTTGATTGCCAATATCAAACATCAACAAATGGCTCATGGCTCGCTCCACGCCTTGATGCCGCCCAAACTGCGCGCCATTTTTACGCCGTTCACAATCGCGTCAGCCACACATTCCGCCGCCGCATGGCCCAAAGTCGTTAAATCGCCGCCGCCGCGCGTCCCCGACGCCATGACAAATAACGCGTCGCCGTCAAACAAAGTGTGCGACGGACGCGTCGCGCGCGCAATGCCGTCATGCGCCATGCTCGCCATATTATTGGCTTGTTCCACAGTCAAGACCGCGTTGGTCAATACGATGCCAATCGTCGTATTTTGCAATAAAAAATCGCGCGCGCGGTTATCGGTGAACAAAAGCGCGCCGCTGTCCGCCCAACCGCCCTGCGCGTTGCGCGCGCCGGCGACGATTTGTCCATTCGTCGGGTCAACGACATCGCCCAACGCGTTCACCGCGACCAACGCCGCCACCGTGATGCCATTTTGCAGCTCGCGCTCACTGTAACCGAGGCCGCCTTTGCTCGCGTTTTCCATATCCAACAATTTGCCGACCGACGCGCCCGTGCCTGCGCCGACGCTGCCTTGCGCGATTGTATCGTTGCGCGCGGCGAGACATGCTTGATAGCCATTCGCCGCCGTCGGGCGCACATTGGGATTGCCCATCGCCAAATCAAAAAGCACCGCCGCCGACACGACCGGAATCCGCGCAATGCCGACATCATAGCCGATGCCTTGCCCTTCCAGATATTCCACCACGCCCGATGCCGCATCGAGACCGAACGCGCTGCCGCCGGATAAAACGACGGCATTGACGCGTTCAATCAAACGGCCCGTGCCGAGCAATTCCGTTTCGCGCGTTCCCGGCGCCGAGCCGCGCACATCCACGCCGCCCACCGCGCCCTGCGGCGGCGCCAACGCCACCGTGCAGCCCGTGATATTTTCCAAATCGGTGTAATGTCCGATGCGAAAATCGGCAATCAATTTTTTGAAATTCCTTTTTGCTTTATAATACGACGCGTGGACAATTCCTTTTTAATTTTTATCGTCGCGCCGTTGTGCTTGTATCTCGCCCTTGTGCTTTATGCCGTCAAGGATATTGAATCATCCGACGCGCCGCCAACGCAAACCGCTACCCCGACGATAGACGCTGCCCCCGCGCCCGATGTTCCCACAGACGCGCAAGCCGTGTCCACAGAATCCGCTTTGGAAAATGCAAGCGTCGTCGCGGCAGAAACCGTTATCGCGCGCGAAACGGAATCCATTGAACCGTCACGCGCGGAAAACATTGTCACACGCGAATCGGAATCCGTCGAACCAACGCGCGCGGAAAACATTGTCACACGCGAATCGGAATCCATTGAACCATCACGCGCGGAAAATCTTGACGTACGCGAATCGGAATCCGTCGAACCAACGCGCGCGAAAAGTATTTCAGAAACGCCCGCGGCGGCAACGTCCACTTTATCCAGCGCGGAAAACGCGAACGCGATTGTATCCGAGAACGCCAGCGCGCCGACGAACGAGCCGAGCGCCGCGCTGCTTGAGAACCCGCCAGAAAACGCGCTTACGCCAGACGACCCCGCGCTTGAGCCGCAAACCGCGTCCGCCGCCGCACCTATTATAACCGAACCGCGTGCGGATGAATCACCCGAAAATTCGGACGCTCTGGAGGACGACGAAGCGGACGCTCTTTCCGATGGACCTTTGCAATTGCCCGAAAAGGGTTCGCCCAAATTTGTTTTTGATTATCGGGGCCGCTTGTGGGTCGAAAAAAAGAATCGCGGTTTTTTCAAAGCGTTGCGCCGCCCGCAATTGCCGCCGGATGAACCCGATGCGCGTTAGGCGCGCGTCGCGCAAACTCAAATCGGAAAAATTGCCGTCGCCACCAAAATCGCCGTCAATACAATCAAGACGATGGTCAAGCCCCAGCCCATCGCATTGATAAACCACGAATTGACGTGCGCGCCCATCAGCCGTTTATTGTTAGCCAGCTTGAGCATCAAGACCAGCAAGACCGGCAGCAAAATCCCGTTCAGCAAATAGACATAGACAAAAATTTCAAATAGCGGCAAGCCGGGAATCAACGCCACAATCGCGCCGACCACAATCAACGCGGTATAGATGCCGTAAAAAATGCGCGCGTCTTCCCATTCTTGATTCACGCCGCGCTCCCAACCAAACGCTTCGCAAATTGCATACGTCGTCGAAAGCGGCAAGATGGACGCGGCAAGCAGCGACGCGCCCAAGAGGCCAATGGCAAAAAGCGTTTCCGCGAGGGGCCCCGCAATCGGTTCCAACGCCTGCGCGGCTTGTTCCGCCGATTCAATCGAGGTGATGCCGTTCACGTGCAGCGTCGCGCCCGTAGCAATCACAATAAAATAAGCAAACGCGCCGCTGAGCAAGACGCCCAGTACCGTTTCCCAAAATACAAATCCGTATTCTTCCGGTTTCGTACCTTTGTCCAGCGTCGTCGCCGAAAGCGTAAATTGCATGTACGGGCTGATGGTGGTGCCAATCACGGCAATCACCAATAAAATCGCGTCGCGTTCGCGCGGCAGAGAAGGAATCACCGTGCCTTTGATTACCTCTGTCCAATCGGGATTGACCACAATGACGGAAATAATATAGACGCCAAAGACGGCGGATAACGCCAAAAATACTTTTTCGGCGGCGCGATAATTGCCGCGCGCGACGATATACCACACCGCCGCCGCCGCAATCGGCACCGTGAGATAACGCGAGACGCCAAACATTTCGCTCGCCGCCGCAATGCCGACAAATTCGCTGATGGTGACCGCGCCGTTGGCGATAAAGAGCGTGAGCATGGCGAACGCCGTAATGCGTACGCCAAAGACTTCACGGATCAGGTCCGCCAAACCTTTGCCGGTAAAGACCGTAAGGCGCGCGGTCATTTCTTGCACGATGGTCAAGCCGATAATGATAATGACCAGCGTCCAGAGGAGTTCGTAACCGTACTTGGCGCCGACGACCGAATAGGTGCCGATGCCGCCCGCGTCATCGCCCGCAATGCCAGAGACGAGACCGGGGCCGAGAATGGCGAGGAACGCCAAGAGCGAGGCGCGCGTCAACATGCGGCGTTTGCCGGTCCCGGCGCGGGACACGGCGCGTCGCGAAACGAGCTGTTCGAATCGGTTTCGCAGCGACATGCAAAGGCGCGTAAGCGGGCGAGGCATTTTCACACGCGCCCGCGTCGCCGCGCGCGTGCGAGAACAAAAATGCTTCACCCATACGTGAGTCTATCGGAATAGACGCGGGAGTTTCACTTTCCATTCTTGCGGTAAAATCATTTCCAACGCATCGTCGGCGGTGACAATGCCCTGGAGTTGGTTGTCCTGATTGACAACCGGCACAGCCAGCAAATTGTATTTAGAAATTTCTTCCAGCACCTGTTCGCGCGGCGTATTCAATTCCACATACACCGGGTCGCGGTGCATGATTTCAGCCAAAGGCGCGGCGGGCTGCGCCAGCACCATATCGCTCAACGAACACACGCCCAGCAATTTTTCGTCCGCACCCAAAACATACACGTAATAAATCGTTTCGGCTTCGCGCGAATCGGGGTCATTTCGCAAACGTTCGAGCGCTTCGCCCACCGTGAGCCCCGGCGGAACGCACACGTAATTGTTGGTCATCAAACCGCCCGCCGTATCTTGTTGATGTCCCAACAATTCCTGCACATCCTCGCGTTCTTCTTGCTCCATCAAATCCAAAACCGCTTGACGTTTGGCGGGGTCCAATTCATTCAACAAATCGGCGGCTTCGTCCGGCTCCATCTCTTCGACAATATCCGCCGCGCGCTCTTCGGGAAACGATTCCAGTAACTCGGCTTGAAAATCGGTTTCCAATTCCATCAACGTTTCCGCGATTTGTTCGTCGCCCAAATCGCTAATCAATTCGCCCGCGAGGCGGGGTCCCACATCTTCTAAAATTTCGGCAATGTCGGCGGGATGCAATTCTTTGAAACTCTGGCGCGGCACATTAACGCGCACGCCCTTGTCCGGCAAAAAGGACAGGTCGGACCACGACACGGCATTGTTGGGCAATTGGCGGTGCATTCGTTCCGCCACGCGCTCGACCAAATCTTCGACGCCGAGCCGACGCAATAAACCGCGTCCGCCAATGTCAACGTTGATGAGCCGATAATCGCTGCCGATGCGTCCCAATTCCAAATCGTTCACGCGCACCATGCGATGGTCTTCAATATCAATTACTTGGCGGTCCAGAACATCGCGCGACAAAAAAATTTCGCCGCCGGTTTCCGTGTACGTTTGCGGATGCGTTTGCAGCACAATCGTACTGCCCGCCAAATCTTCGGTGCCGAGCCATGCGAAAAAGATGGGCTGTTCTTCTTTGCCGAGCGCCAGCGCGACGACGCGCGGATAATTGGACTTGGCGTCCGGCAGGATGAGCAAATCCGTCAAGCGTCCCAGCGTATTACCGCGATGGTCGCGCACAGTGCGCCCGAGCAATTCCGAAAGATACGCCATAATTCGCCCGCGCCATTTTACTCGCCCAATCAGAAAATGCAAGAGCGCGCAAGTCGCGCGGCTTGAAAAAACGGACGACTCGCGTCGTCCGTTTCGTGGCAGTCCGGCAAAAATCTTTTTGCGTTCAACGATGCGCGACGACCGGCGTACCGATGGGCGCCCATTCATAGAACCATTTCGCTTCCGCCGTCGGCAGATTTACGCAGCCATGACTCATGGGATGCCCAAAATTATTGTGCCAGTACGTGCCGTGAATGGCATACCCTTGATAAAAGAACATCGAGTACGGCACATTCGGCAAATCGTAATAATCATAACCGGGCGTGCCGCCGGTCATACGCACCGCCGGATACTTGCGTAAAATTTTGAACGTGCCAAGCACGGTCGGCGTGCGCGGCAAACCCGTCGAGACCAAAATCGTCTTGAGCGGCGTGCTGCCTTCGTACGCCGTAATGGTTTGATTGCTCACATTGACGTCAATCCATTTACCGGTCGTCGGCGCGTTCGGCGCGGCTGGCGCGCTCGGGTTGGATGCCGCGACAGGAGCTTGGGGCGCGGGCGCCGTTACGCCATTCACATTTGACGCGCCGGGAATGAGCAGGCGCTGACCGTACCAGACAAAATTCCAATTCGTCAAACCATTCGCCTGCGCGATGGCGGCCATGGAGACGCCATAGCGCGCAGCAATCGCGGCGAGCGAATCGCCCGGGCGAACGGTGTAATAGACGCTGCTGGCGACGGGCTGCGGCGCGGCAGATTGCGGCGGCGCGGGTTGCTGCGGCGCGGGCGCCCCGTATGTGGGATTCCCCAGCGGAATCAAAAGGCGCTGGCCCGAATAGACAAAATTCGCATTCGGTAAATTATTGGCGCGCATCAACGCTTCGACGGTTGTGCCGTTGCGCGCGGCGATGGAAAATAACGTGTCGCCGGGATTGACCACAATCCACTGCGGCCCCGCAGCGCTGGCGGGTAACGCCGTGAACGCGGCAGCCGCGACCAAAATAAAAAGGGTAAATGCGAAAATGACTCGTTTCATCGGTTCGTTCCTCGGACAATTGATGTATGCGCGCATCATAACACAAGCCGCGCGCGGTTTCAAGGTGCGGCGCAAACGAAATGACTATCCGAAACAGCGCGCCGCTATCAACGCAATTTCATTGACGATTCCCCCCATCGCGTAGAAAGGCGCATTAGAGAATGCGCGCTACGCGGACGAT